>JACPPQ010000057.1 GCA_016190925.1 Chloroflexota bacterium
AAAAACACGACAAAAGTTCCTTGACCCTTTCCTTCGCTCCATGTTATACTTTCAACATGTTCAGCTACTAAAACCAACCTGACATAACAGCAGCAAAAAGCGAACCAAAAAACAAATCAAATCAAATCGTTACCAAGACTGACAACACCCCAAAACAAATCAAAACAAATCGCCACCGCCGGCCGAATTGAATTCAATTTTACATAACTCTAAAAACAAGTACTGAGGCTAATTGAGCCTGATTCGTTTCCCGTCAAAACCGTTTTTTGCCTATTTCCCGTTTCCCCCTTAGTGTTCTCCTGAGTAATCTTAAAAAGAGGTGCGCTTGTGGAAGAAGTAGCCGTCATCGGGGCAGGCCAGAGCCAGTTCTCACGCAACTGCGGGGTATCCATCCGGGAGCTTTGCTTCGAGGCCTTCAAGGAGGCCATGCAGGGCCTGGACATCACCACCAAAGACATCGATGCTTCCATCACCTGTTCCGCGCCGGAGTACGACAAGCAGCGTACGCCGTCCGGCTTGATATCCGAATACCTGGGGCTGACGCCCAGCCCGGCCTTCTACGTGGAAAGCGTCTGCTCCGGCAGCACAACAGGTCTCCGGGTGGCATACTCGCTGATAAAGGCCGGACTGAACAAGACGGTCGCTGTCATCGGATTCCAGAAGATGTCCGAGATAAGCTCCCGTGACGCCGCCGAGAGGATGGGCCGGGGCGGCGACATCATCTGGGAAGCGCCATTCGGCATCACCATGCCCGCAGGCTACGCCATGTATGCCCAGGCGCACATCGATACCTACGGCACTACCGAAGAGCAACTGGCGAAGATTCGGGTCAAGAACGCCAGCTACGGGGCCAAAAATCCCAAGGCGAACTACCGCAAGGAGCTGACCCTCCAGGAGTGCGTGACATCCGAGCCGGTGGCCAGGCCTCTGAAGAAGTTCGACTGCTGCGCCAACGCCGACGGCGCTTCCTGCGTTATCCTGGCCAGGGCAGATATCGCCAAACGCGTGACAAAAATTCCGATATGGGTAATCGGCCTGGGTTCAGCCACGGATACCATGACCATGTCAGGACGGAAATCCCTCACCGGCCTGCGGTGCGCCCAGGAAGCGGCCCGGCAGGCGTACGAAATGGCGGGAGTGAAGCCGCAGGATATAGACGTGGCCGAGGTACACGATTGCTTCACCATCGCCGAGCTGATGGCGTATGAAGACCTCGGCTTTGCCACGGCAGGCCAGGGAACCAGGCTGGTCGATGAGAAACAGACCTACATCGGAGGCAAGATTCCGGTAAATGTCGATGGCGGGCTGCTCTCCAAAGGCCATCCCATCGGCGCTACCGGGGGCTCTCAGATAAGGACGCTGGTGCGCCAGTTGAGAGGGGAGGCCACCGAGGCCCAGGTGAAGGACCCGGAAATAGCCCTCAGCCACAACATCGGCGGGGTGGGGCAATACGCTAACGTGACGATTTTGAGGAGGTAGCCGTATGGGTTTCGAGAAATTTGGCACGGTCAGCTTTACAAGCGAATCAAAGGCCTCCGATTTCGTAAACTACCTGGAGCAGGGCAAGGTGATGACCACCCGGTGCAAGAAGTGCGGCCAGGGCTTCTTCCCGCCGAGGATGGACTGCCCGAAATGCCTCACCAGCGATGTCGAATGGTTTGAAATAAAGGGCACCGGCAAGCTGGTAACGCGCGCCGTGGTGAACTACGGGCCGAGCGGGTTCGAGAATGACGCGCCGTATACCCTGGCAATCGGCGATTTTGGCGAGCTAAGAGTCTTCGGTCGGCTGAGCAAGAGCCTGAAAGAGGGCGAAATCAGGGCGGGCATGAGCCTGAACATCGTCCCAACCAAATCGCCCGACGGTAGAGTTGCATACGAGTTCCAAAAGGTGTAAAATTCTACAAGAGTTTTAAGGGTGGCGGTGGGCCGCTACCGAACTTACTAATGGTCTCATAATGATAAAGACTGAGAAATGGGTCATTCACGAGGAGCACATTCCCCTTCTGCTGAAGGGTCAGTGTAAACTAAGCAATC
>JACPPQ010000055.1 GCA_016190925.1 Chloroflexota bacterium
AGCGGGAGAGGGTCAGAGCTTGCCCCGTACTTGATACGGGGGTGAGGGCGATTTGTGGTTCAAATCGTGCTATTAAAGACTGTTGCAAAACCTATTTTGGACAAGAGTGAATAAAGATAAGGAAGGAGCAAGCACGATGTACGGTTGGGCGGGAACAATACTAAGGGTGGATTTGACTTCAGGGAAAATAGAAAAGGAGCCTCTGAGCGAAGAGTTGGGCCGTAATTATATTGGCGGCAGAGGCATCAATATCAAGCTGCTCTATGAAGGGGTAAAGCCGGGTACAAATGGCCTTGCCCCTGAAAACGTATTGATATTTGGCGCCGGCCCCGTAACCGGCACCTCCCTGCCATCGGGCAGACTCAATATTACGGCTATGTCGCCCTTAACCGGAATCCTGGGGGATTCGAACGCGGGCTCGCATTTCTCTCCTGAACTAAAGTTTGCCGGTTACGACCATATAGTGTTTACCGGTAAAGCGCCTCAGCCGGTGTACCTCTGGATTGACGATGATAGGGTTGAAATCAGGGACGCCCGCCACCTGTGGGGTAAGATGAGTGCTGATACCGACAGGTTAATCAAGGAAGAGATAGGCGATTCAAGGATTCAGACCAGCTGCATTGGCCCCGCCGGTGAGAAGCTGATAAAATTTGCCTCGGTTACTGTAGGAAAAGATGGCGCTTGCGGCAAATGCGGCCTGGGTGCGGTGATGGGTTCCAAGAACCTGAAAGCAGTGGCAGTAAGAGGGACCGGAGGGGTCAGGGTACCTGACCCGGCAGCTTTCAGTGCATTGGCCCGGAATTTGCGTCAGGCGGTCATGCAAGAGCCGCGTTATAGTTCCCTCTCGACCTACGGCACACCCTACCTGTACACCAACAGGCATAAAGTAGGTGGCCTGGCTCTAAGGGATGGCCAGGAATCAGGCTCTTTTCCGGGATTTGAAAAAATAAGCGATGAGGCTCTGCACAGGGACTATGTAGTCAAGAAAAAGGCCTGTTTCGGCTGTAACGTCCACTGCCGCAGTTTTTTCGAGATTAAAGATGGTCCGTATGCAGGTGTATCGGGTGTAGGAATAGAACTCTCAGTCCAGGAAGCCTGGGGCTCGCTGGTTGGGATTTCGTATGCTCCTGCGCTCTATAAAGCCTTCGACCTGTGCAATCAGTATGGCATGGATTCGACCGAGTGCGGTCAAATAGTCGGGGCAGCCATAGAGTGGTATGAAAAGGGGCTGATTAGCAAGCAGGACCTTAATGGCGTCGAACTTGCCTGGGGCGACCATAAGTCGATGATGGAACTGACCCGGATGATTGGGGAACGGCAAGGCATTGGCGATTTGCTGGCCGAGGGCGCGGTGCTGGCCGCTGAGAAGCTGGGAAAAGATGCCTCGAAGTGCATAACCCACTCCAAAGGAGCTTCCCGCACAAATGTCGATGTCAGACTGATGACCGCTTATTCGTTCGGCCTGGCCGTTTCTAGCAGGGGAGCCGACCATCTTCGAGGCTCTGCTGCCGGTTTTGGCGCTCCCGGCCAATACGAAGGTGTGCCGATGGCCGTCTATAATAATGGCATAACCTGCACCCTGGCGGATTCTCTGGGGTTGTGCAAGTTTCACACCACCTACCTCAGAATGAAGATAAACCTGAAAGATATGGTGGAGATTTTCAAGCTGACGACCGGGTTAGAAGTAGACGAGCAGGTGCTCAGAACAAGCGCCGACAGGATATGGACAACGGAGAGGGCCTTTATAGTAAGGGAAGGGATAACCAGAAAAGACGATTATCTGGTCGGCAGGTACATGGATGAACCGGTGCGCGGAGGCCCGCACGACGGGCTGGCGTTCGACCGGGAGAAGTGGGACAAAATGCTGGATGAATATTATGAAATTGTCGGTTGGAACAAGGATGGTATTCCTACCAGGGCTACCCTTGAGAGACTCGGACTCCAGAGTGTAGCCGATGAGCTTGAAACCCTGGGCAAACTGAGAGATTGAATTCCTGGCAAACACAGGATTCATCCTGAAGGCTCATCCTGAAGGAGAGGGCAATGTTCGACAGGCTGTTTCAGCCGGTGATGATTGGCAAGGTGCCTCTAAAAAACAAGATATTTATGGCGCCGATGGCTACCTGGATGCCGTCGGGGGACGGCTCCGTAACCGAATCTTTGATAGACTACTACGCCGAGCGTGCAGCCGGAGGAGCCGCTGCCCTCGTGGTGGAAGCCACCTATCTCACCACAGGCAAACCGAAACGCCTGTGCATGGCGAATGACAGCTACGTTCCGGGATTGAAGAGATTGACCGGTGCCATACATGAGGCGGGGTCCAAAGCATTTATTCAGATACACCCCGGCAAAGGAAGGTATGACGAAACCGACCCGGTGTCAGCCTCGGAGGTGCTCAGCAGAACTTATACCAGCGGCCCTACCGGCGCTAAGGCCAGACCCTTGAAGGTAGAGGAAATTGAGAAAATAGTGGCTGACTTTGGCGCGGCTGCTCTCAGGGCAAAGCGCGCCGGCTTCGACGGAATTGAGCTCCACGCCGGTCATGGATATCTCATTGGTGATTTCATGTCGCCAGCGATAAATAAGCGGACGGACAAATACGGCGGCAGCCTGGAGAAAAGAGCCAGATTTGCCGTCGAGCTTATTAAAGCTGCCAAGCGTGAGGCCGGCGAAGATTATGCTTTCGTATTCAGGCTGAGCGTTGATGAGGTTGGAGGAAGCCTCAGCCTGGACGAGTCGGTAGTCCTTTCGAAGCTCCTGGAAAAGGCCGGTGTTGACGCCATTGACGTCGATTCAGGTGGGCCGGAATCCAAGGAATGGGTCTCCGCTCCTTACTATGTCGCTCCCGGATATAATGTTCACTATGCTCATCGGATAAAGAAATCGGTCGGGATTCCGGTATCGGTCGCCGGGCGGATTAATGACCCGTATGTGGCTGAGGATATCCTGGAAAAGAATAAGGCCGATTTTATTACCATAGGCAGGGCCTTGATAGCTGACCCGGAGTTCCCCAACAAGGCGGCGGCAGGCAGAGTGAATGAAATCCGGAAGTGCATAGGTTGCATGCAATGTTACGAGTCGGTGCTTGTCCATGATATTCCTGTCCGTTGCTCGGTAAATCCCGATGTCGGAAGGGAAAGGGAGGCAATAATCAGCCCGGCATCCAGGCCCAAAAAGGTGCTAATTATCGGTGGCGGACCCGGCGGTTTGGAGGCAGCGCGTGTTGCCAGCCTCAGGGGTCATAAAGTCACTTTATGGGAAAAGTCTGGCAGATTAGGCGGTCAGTTAAACCTGGCTGCGGCGCCGCCTGGAAAGCAGGAACTATCCAATCTAATCAAATACCTGGAAGAAAGGGTTAGGGAGTCGGGCGTCACCATAAAGCTTGGAACCGAAGCCAGACCGCCATCCATCCTCCGCTTCAAGCCCGATGTGGTCATCGTGGCCACGGGTTCTACTCCAATTTTACCGGATATACCCGGACTCTCCGCCGACAACGTGGTTACCGCCCACCGGGTGCTGGCCGACAGCGTAAACGCCGGCCAGAGAGTGCTGGTAATAGGTGGTGGAGAGGTCGGCTGTGAAACGGCGGACTATTTGGCGTGCCAGGGTCGCCAGGTAAGCCTGACGTGCCGGTCGGATGCGGTTGCCCTTGATGCCGCCATGCGGGTTAGGCCCTTTCTCCTGGCGAAGTTGAAGAGGGATGGGGTACAGGTATTTTCGAAAGCCATCTACCAGGAGCTGACGGACGAAGGATTGGATATCATTGACCGCGATGGCAAGCGGGTGACGCTGGAAGCAGATACTATCGTTTGTGCCTGCGGCACCGAACCTGATGACCGGTTGTATAGAGATTTGCAGGGAAAAGTCCCGGAGCTATACTCTATCGGCGATTGCGTGCAGCCCAGATTGATTATGAATGCCGTAGAAGAAGGCGAAGCTGTCGGCCAGAAGATATGAAATATGCCTGCCCATCCAATGATAGATTCTATGCACGGGACACATTTTTGGCATTTGGATATACGTAGAAAATTAGAGCAAAGCCTCAAGCTGAAATGTCATTGCGAATCCGCCTCTGGCGGATGAAGCAATCTCGATGTTTGATTTATGAATACCAGACGGCCTTCAGCGGACTACGGTAGAAATTGCTTCGGGCTGCGCCCTCGCAACGACGTCCTTAGTAACTTTTGCCGTTTGCTGGTGACACAATACACCACGGGTAATTATTTGGAATTTGTTTAGAATTTTATACCTGTTTGGGTTATGCGGAATTAATGCCTTAAAAACGCCTATATTCACTTTGTAGCAAAAACCAATCTTTATCACGGAGGCACAACGGTGTCAAATAATGCAAAGTTTAAGAAGCTGCTCGAACCGCTGCAAATCAAGCAGGTGAAGTTCAGAAATCGCATAATAAAGCCCGGCCAAATCCTGAATTACGCTGAAAAAGATGGCTATGTGGGCCAGAGAAACCTGGACTTCTATGAGAACCTGGCACGGGGTGGCGTGGGCATGATTATCACGGAGGATGCCAGCGTTGATTTCACCCTGGGGAGCAGCGGGGTGGGACGCATCTGCGTTGATGATGATAAATTTATTCCATCCCTGGCCGAATTAGCCAGCGTTATCCATAAGCATGGATGTCCGGCATTCAATCAAATCGGTCACAGCGGTCCGGGGCATCATAGGAAACATTCGAGACTTCAGCCGTTGGCCCCTTCATCCTTAAACGAGGATGAGCTCCAGAGGATTTATACCAGCAACAAGTACGATGTTTGCAAAGAGCTGACTATCCCTGAGATTGAAGACATTATCGAACAGTTTGCTAAGGGAGCCGAGAGAGTTAAAAAAGCCGGCTTCGATGGCGTGGAGGTGCATGCCGCCCACGGTTATCTGTTGAACAGTTTCATATCTCGCGTCCTGAACAAACGCCAGGACAAATATGGATGCCAGACCCTGGAAAACAGGGCCAGATTTGCTGTCGAGGTCCTGCGGGCAATCAGGGAGCGTGTTGGGCCGGACTTCCCTGTTGGTATTCGTATCAATGGAGCGGAATACGGCTTGCCGGAGTGCACTACCTCGGAAGAGACTGCGCAAATAGCTCCTATGCTGGAGGCAGCCACCGCCGATTATATTCATGTGAGCGCCTTCAGTTATGGCAGAAATGGCTACATACTGGTCCAGAGTCCGGAGCAGCTCCTTTATCCTGAATCTCAGGGGCCGCTGGCAAATCTGGTCAATAAGCCGGGGGTGCTCGTGCCCCTTGCCGCGGCAATCAAAAAGAATGTCTCCATACCGGTTATCGCCGTGGGCCGGCTCGACCCAGTCCTCGGAGAGTGGATTCTTCGGAATGGCATGGCTGATGCCATCGCCCTGGGCAGGCGCCTGATGGCAGACCCGGAGCTTCCCAACAAGGTAATCGAGGGAAGGCTGGAGGACATCAGGCCTTGCACCGCCTGTCTTTCTTGCAGGGATATCTTTATGAAGAACGAGCCTGTAGCTTGCCGGGCAAATGCATCGCTGGGAAGAGAGCGTGAATATGAAATCAAGCCTGCTAACAAGAAAAAGAAGGTCGTGGTAGTAGGGGGTGGGCCATCGGGAATGGAGGCAGCCAGGGTAGCGGCGGCCAGGGGACACGATGTCACGCTTTACGATAGGGAACCCAAACTCGGAGGACTGCTGGACCTCGCTGCCCTGATAAAAGGGCTTGAAATCGAAGACCTCCCGGCCCTGGCCATGTACTTCAAAACCCAGCTTGCTAAACTGGGTGTCAAGACCAGTCTCGGAGAGGAGTTTACGCCGGCGTTAATCGAAGAAACTAAACCGGATGTGGTCATCGTGGCAACAGGAGGAAAACCCGCTGCGCCGAAGATACCGGGGATGGAGCGGCGAAATGTCCTTACCAGTGAGGAGCTTCACCGAAGGGCGAAGACCCCTCTAAGGTTGCTGGGGCCGAGGGCGATGGGGAAGCTGACGAAATTCTGGCTGCCCATCGGCAAAAAGGTTGTCATTATCGGCGGCTCGATGCACGGCCTGGAAACCGCCGAGTTCCTGGTCAAGCGCGGCAGAAAAGTGACCATTGTGGAACCATCCGACAAGCTCGGAGCAAGCATGGGTGAGCTTCACCTGACAATGCTTACCGATTGGCTGCGGAAAAAGGGCGCAAGCATGCTCGCCGGGGCCAGTATCGAGGAAATTACCGGTAAAGGGTTGAACATAACCACCAAAGAGGGAAAGAAACAGACTATCGCGGCGGACACTGTGGTGATAGCTATGCCCCCTGAGCCAAACTCCAGGTTTCTCCTGGAACTCAAGGGGAAAGTCCCGGAAGTCTATTTGAGCGGTGATTGCCGTGAGCCTCACCTGATACTGGAGGCCATTGCCGATGGCGCTCGTATCGGGCATGCCATATGAGCCGGTGGTTCAAACTAGCGTCCTGAGTCGGAAATCCTTCACATAATTTAGCATCCTTTTCAAGTCTCCTCTCCCTTGAGGGGAGTCCGCCTGAGGCGGAAAGGTGAGGGTGAAATCAGTCGAATTATGTAATGGTCTTATAACTCAGGACACTAGTGTGCCGTATCAGAAATACGTTGACTAAATATTTTGTCATTTCCCCCTTTCGCAAAGGGGGATTAAGGGGGATTTTGAACCTGCCCGACAGAAAATTCCTCTCAGTCTCCCTTTTGTAAAGGGAGAGGCTTTATCAAGTTACTTGCGGAACAGGATACTGGTACTTGGTTGCACAAATTGGCATCATAAAAGCCCGCTCGCCCTGAGCGTGTCGAAGGGTCAGCACGAGCGGGCAATAATTACACTCTTTTCTGCAATTAAGTACTAGTGTCCTGAGTCTGAAGTCTTTTACAAAAAACACTTCCAAGTCGGGGGGTCTAAGAGGGACGCCGACCATCTTAACTCTGGATACGTCCCTGCCTGTGCGCCCTGAACTTATGATTACGCTGATTTCTGTAAGCAGGACACTAACATCCTGAGTTATAAGACCATTACATAATGTGTCATTGCGAGACCCGCCTTTGGCGGGACGAAGCAATCCGTATGGTTGACCGAGTACGTTCTTTCTTTGTTAAAGCAAAACTGGATACATTACTTTTGCCAAGAATTTCTGACTCAGGACACTAGTCTAGTATCTCTCAAATAGCTTCACATGGCCTTCTCTCTCCCCTTGCGGGAGAGACGTAAAGCCTACCCCGTACCTTGATACGGGGTGAGGGGTGTTTTATAATTTCACCATCAGCTTAACTCTCTCCTACGAGAGAGACGTTATCTGTCAAGTCACTTACGAGACAGTAGACTAGCGACTGATAGCTGATGCTCTTTCCCAGTAGTCATTATTCCCTTTTTGTGGTTAAATGATATATTAGCGTGTTCCGCCATTCCTGCGTAAGCGCGGCCCCGAAAATCTTGCCCGAAATCTCTATCAAAGGAGATAACATGGAAAAGATGACGGTCAGGGACATAGACGTCAGCAGCAAGCGGGTGCTGGTCAGGGTCGACTTCAATGTGCCGCTGGATGAAAAGACCGGCGCAATCACCGATGATACCCGCATCCGGGAAGCCCTGCCCACCATCAAGTACCTCATCGACCGCGGGGCCAGGGTTATCCTCTGCTCCCATCTTGGACAGCCTAAAGGCAAAGTCGTTGACAGCTTGCGCATGACGCCCATCGGCGAGCGGCTCACAAAGCTGCTGGACAAGAGGGTCGCGGTAGCCCCGGACTGCATCGGCCCGGAGGTTGAGAAAGCCGCGGCAAAGCTGGGCAAGGGAGACATTATGCTCCTGGAGAACCTCCGTTTCCATGCCCAGGAGGAGCAAAACGACCCCGCCTTCGCTCAGAAGCTGGCAAAACTGGCGGACGTGTACGTGGATGATGCCTTTGGAACAGCCCACCGCGCCCATGCCTCGACAGCGGGAGTCGCCCGCTACCTGCCCGCGGTCTCCGGCCTTCTCATGGAAAAGGAACTACAAAACCTGGGCGGTATCCTTACCAGTCCCGCGCGCCCATTCGCCGCTCTTACCGGCGGAGCCAAGGTGAGTGACAAGATTGACATGCTCCAGAATATCATGGGTAAAGTCGATGCCATCCTTGTCGGCGGAGGCATGGCGGCCACTTTCCTTAAAGCAAAGTCTTACGAGGTAGGACAATCGCTTATCGAAGAAGACAAGGTCGACCTCACCGGTAAACTGATGGATACCATGCAGAACAAAGGAGTGCGCTGCCTCCTGCCGGTCGATGTCCTTGTAGCTGAAAGGATTGAAGCCGGAGCCGGAACAGAAATCGTGCCGGTTGATAAAATTCCAAAACAGCTACGCATCGTCGATATAGGGCCAAAGACAATAGAAAACTTCTCCAACGAGCTGAAGCGCTGCAAGACCATCTTCTGGAACGGCCCGATGGGCATTTACGAAATACCCCAATTCGCCGAGGGGACAAAGCGCTTGGCTACCCTCCTGGCGGGGTTGAAAGCTACCACTGTTATCGGGGGAGGCTCCACCGCCGACGCCGTAACCGATATGAAACTGGCAGATAAAATGACCTTCGTCTCCACAGGGGGTGGGGCTTCGCTCACGTTTCTCAGCGGCAAGCCGTTGCCCGGTGTCGAAGCATTGCAGGACAAAAAGAAATGACAGTAAGCTTCGAAATAATCAGGGAAATTTCCCGGAATACGACTTCAAAGATAGTGCTGGTCTCCCTCGACGGACTGGGCGGCCTGCCGGACCCCCTGACCGGCAAGACCGAGCTTGAAACCGCAAGCGCACCAAACCTTGACCGCCTGGCCGAAAAAAGCATCTGCGGCCTGGCCGACCCCGTAGCTCCGGGCATAACGCCGGGGAGCGGGCCGGGGCACCTGGCGCTGTTCGGCTACGACCCCGTTAGCTGCAACATCGGGCGCGGTGTGCTCGAGGCGCTGGGAATCGATTTCGACCTTCAGCCAAAAGATGTGGCTGCGCGTGGGAACTTCTGCACCGTGGATGGCCAGGGAATAATCACCGACCGCCGCGCCGGGCGCATCTCCAGCGAGGCCTCCGCTGAGTTAATCCGCCTCCTCGATGGCATGGACATCGGCGGCGTCAAGGTACTCGTCCAACCCGTTCGTGAGCACCGCTTTGTGGCGGTGTTTCGCGGAGAGGGACTGAATGCTGAAGTCGCAGATTCCGACCCGCAGCAGACAGGAGTCGCTCCTAAAAAAATCGAGCCGCTTAACACGGAAGCGCAGGTAACGGCGGATATCGCCAATGAGTTTGTTATCAAAGCTAAAAACATTCTCGCCCAACACCATCCGGCTAATATGCTTCTTCTGCGCGGCTTCTCGCAGCACCCGCACCTCCCTTCGATGAGCGAAATCTATAAGCTGAATCCCGCCGCTATCGCCAGCTACCCCATGTACCGCGGACTGGCCAAGCTGGCGGGAATGACTGTGCTGAAGACAGGCCCCACCATCCAGGATGAGATGTCCACCCTGAAACAGAACTACAACGATTACGACTTCTTTTTTCTGCACATCAAAGGCACTGATTCCGCCGGGGAGGACGGCGATTTCGCCCGCAAGGTAGACATGATAGAGCAGGCCGACAGGGTGTTATTCCAGTTAATAGAACTGGCCCCCGATGTTATAGTGGTGACCGCTGACCACTCCACTCCTGCCCTGCTCAAAGGGCATAGCTGGCACCCGGTGCCTGTGTTGTTGTACTCCAGGTGGTGCCGGCCGGACGGAATAAAAAAGTTCGGCGAATCGGCCTGCCGCTCCGGCGGGCTGGGACGCTTTCCCGCCAGAGAAATCATGTCCCTGGCAATGGCCCACGCCCTGAAGCTGAACAAATTCGGCGCATAGCGCCCTTTGCCCCTCATGCGAAAAACTAATTGTAGGGGCAGGTCTTAGACCCGCCCGCCATGCTAACTTTTGGAGGTATTAAAAATGCGTATACCCATGATTGCCGGCAACTGGAAGATGAATACCACGGTCAGTGAAGCAACGGAGCTAATCAACGAAATCGGGCCGGGGCTGGAAGAAGTGGAGGGTATCGAGAAGGTAATCTGCCCTCCCTTCGTTTCTTTGTGCGCGGCAGGAGACCTGGTACAGGAGAGCACCATCAAGCTTGGAGCGCAAAACGTATTCTACGAAGAGAAAGGGGCTTACACCGGCGAGGTTTCCGCCCCGATGCTGGCCGAGCTTGTGGAATACGTCATCATCGGCCACTCCGAGCGCCGGCAGTATTTCCACGAGACGAATGAGATTGTCAACAAGAAGGTCAAGGCAGCAAAAAAGGCGGGACTGAAGCCTATCCTGTGTGTCGGCGAGACATTGAAGGAGAGAGAAGCAGGCCAGACTAAGGAAGTGGTGACCGGGCAGGTAAAAGAGAGCCTGGCCGGTGTGGAGAAATTGAACGGCCTGGTCATCGCCTACGAGCCGGTATGGGCCATCGGCACGGGCAAGGCCGCTACCGGCAAGCAGGCTAATGAAACAATCGGGCTTATCCGCAGCGCCATCTCGCAGCTCTACGGGAAGGACATAGCGCAAAAAACGCGCATCCTCTATGGGGGCAGCGTAACCCCTGCCAATGTCGTTGAGTTCATGAAGGAACCTGAAATAGACGGCGCTCTTGTGGGCGGGGCCAGCCTGAAAGCAATCGATTTCCTGAGCATCTGCACCCAGACGGCAAGCCTGGGGAAGTAAACCATTCCAGGCAGCGAAGTAAGGTAGGGTTGGTGCAGTGCAGTGGAACCCACCAATTACCAATCGTCTTTGCGAAGAATAACAAATGTAGGGGCTTTTTTACTCTCAGGCAACCCCGCACTTCAAATGTGGCATGAATAATAAGGCCATGCTACAATCGTGGAATGAACCGCCTCATAGCAATAGTTGGCCCCACAGGCGTCGGCAAGAGCAGGCTGGCAATAAAGCTGGCTCAAACTTTCAACGGGGAAATCGTCAGCGCCGATAGCCGCCAGGTGTACCGCTATATGGATATCGGCACGGCCAAGCCCGCTCCGGAAGAACTGTCCCGCGTTCCCCACCACCTCATCAGCATCATAGACCCGGATGAAGACTTCAGCCTGGCACAATACCAGAAGTTAGCCTATGACGCCATACACCACATCCTGCAACGCGGGAAACTACCCTTCCTGGTGGGCGGCACCGGCCTGTATGTGTGGTCGGTGCTGGAAGGTTGGGAAATACCTGCTGTCCCGCCGGACACCGAGTACAGGCGCAGTCTTGAAGAAAAGGCTTCCCGCATTGGAAAATTGGAGCTTTATCAGGAATTGGTGAAAGTCGACCCTGCCGCCGCAGAAAAAATCGACCCGCGCAATGTGCGCCGCACCATAAGAGCGCTCGAAGTCCATAGAAGCAGGCAGTCCGTCCCATCAAGACCAGGGAAGAAAGAGCCACCCTTTGATACCCTGATAATCGGTCTGACGGCAGAGAGACAGGAACTTTACCGCATGATTGATGCCAGGGTCGACAAGATGGTTGAACAAGGACTTGTGGAAGAAGTAGAGGCGCTGGTGAAGCGAGGCTACGACTTCACCCTGCCCTCGATGTCAGGCATCGGTTACCGGCAAATAGGCATGTTTCTCAGGGGTGAACTGACCCTCGATGCAGCTATCGAGAAAATCAAGACAGAGACTCACCGTTTTGTGAGACAGCAGTACAACTGGTTCCGCCTGGAAGACGAGAGAATTCACTGGTTTGACATGGGGGATGAAGAGGCGGAGGCAGCCATCAGGAAGATGATTGCTGACTGTCATTCAGGCTAATCGCAGCCTCTTATCGCTTCAATAACTCAACAATTTGTCATCCGCCTCAGGCGGACCCACAAACGATATAAATACAAGCGTAACGTCTCCCTTTTTAAAGAGCTTGCCCCGTGCCCTGTCCCGTATTTGAGACAGGCTTGATACGGGGGAGGTTGAGAGGGATTTTCAAATCTCACAAGTCTAACTAAGCTTCTATTTTCCAGGTAATTTGTCATCCGCCTCAGGCGGACCCACAAACGATAAAAAATGTTGTAGTGGCGGGTCTCGGACCCGCCCGCCCTGCTTTTCGTACTTACCAATAGTCTTAAAATAATTTGGAATTGTCATTGCGAGACCCTTCCGCAGAAGGTCGAAGCAATCTCAAAGACTGGCTTTAGGCTAAAGGTTGAGATTGCTTAGTTTACAC
>JACPPQ010000056.1 GCA_016190925.1 Chloroflexota bacterium
AATCCATACTATATTTAAGTAACTTTGAATTTTAATCTGTAATTTTGAACTTTGACTTTTTAATTTTGAATTCTTTAAGTCGTTGCTTCCAGCACCAGCTCCGCGATGTCTCTGACCTCGATGGAATCGCTCCTGTTCGTTGTGAGCACGCTGTCATCGAAGTTGGACATGCAGTAGGGGCAGGCGACAGCCAGCACATTAGCGCCAACATCGAGGGCCTGCTCCAATCTCAGGTCGGAAAGGCGTTCACCTTTAGGCGTCTCCATCCAGATTCTTCCTCCGCCCCCGCCGCAGCACAGGCTGTTCTCGCGAAAATTCCGCATTTCAACAAGCTCCACACCGGGAATGCTCTTAAGAATCTCACGCGGCTCGTCATATATGCCGCTGTGGCGACCCAGGTAGCAGGGGTCGTGGTAAACCACCTTTTTCTTTATCTCTCTGGTGAATTTGATTTTCCCGTCCTTGATAAGCTGCGCCAGGTACTGGGTGAAATGCAGCACCTCGAAGTTCCCACCGAGCTCAGGATACTCGTTCTTGAAGGTGCTGTAGCAGTGCGGCGAGGTTGTCACTATTTTCTTTACGCCAGCCTCGGTAAACGAGCCGATATTGGTCTGGGCCAGAGTTTTGAAGAGGGTCTCGTCGCCTGCCTTGCGCACGCTCTCTCCGCAGCAGACCTCCTTAGCGCCCAGGATGCCGAAGTCCACCCCGGCCTTCTTCAAGACGTTCGCCGTAGCGCGGGCTTCCCTTTGGATTTTGGTGTCATAGGCCGGAATGCAGCAGGAAAAATACAATACCTCGGTGCCCCTGGCGAAGGGTTTCAAATTCAGGTCTTTGGCCCAGCTGGTCCTTTTCTCGGCTTCTTCTCCCAGCGGATTGCCGGTGCCGGAGATATTCTTCATGGTAATGCGGAGGGAGTCCGGGACTTTAGCAACACCGAGGTTGACGATAGCCCGGCGCATCGAGCGCATGACATCGATTATCGCCACGCCGCGGGGACACCGCTGGACGCAGTTGCGGCAGGTGACACAGGTCCACATGTCCTCGTGCTCGAAGTCGAGCAGGCCTAACTGGGACTGGTGCATCATCTTGCGGACGGGGAAATTCTTGACCATGCCCCAGGGGCAGGTGGCGGTGCAGAGGCCGCACTGATAGCAAGATTTGAGGGCGTCTCCGCCCTCTTCTTTAATGATTTCTATGGCTTCAGCAAATGGTTCCGCCGCCTGCTTGTAAAGCTCTGTCGGCATGTTCTTATTCTCTCCACCCACATTCTAACACAAAGCTGGGTAGCTGATAAAGGATGGTTCAGCCTTTTCGAATCCTTACACGGCCAGGTTCAACAATAGCAAGCTTGCCCTTAATCTGACATGTAATCTCGGTTTGCGAGAGGAACCCTTTCAAAAGGGTCAGGATGGTCGAAGATGTTGCCTTGGCTGGCAAACGTAAAACAACTAAGCCGTTATACTCTGCGGGTGGATAATTGCGAATATTAGAAAAACCGATGTCGCCGCTCAGCAAGCATAATCCATGCTGTTGGGCATAAGCGGCAACATCTGAGTCACTCACTCCGCGGAGTCCTATATCACGTACATCTATCGCTTCGTGGCCGTGCTCTCGCAAGAGTATATTCGTTGAACGGGGCAAATCTTCGTCAACAAGAAAACGCATCACTCGTCTTTATCCCGTCGGCAACGGATGAAACTCATCAGCTTCTACCAGGTCAGCAGCATAGGCGAGAGCGGCGGCAACGTCTTCCGCGGTTATCTCGTATTCTTGCATGACTTCTTCTTTGGTCATACCACCTGCGAGTTCGGCGATAACTCGTGCAATCGGTACCCGTGTCCCACGAATCACGGGCTTGCCATGTTGAATTCTGGGGTCAACAATAATCCGCTCTTTGGTTTTCATTTGTTTTTCACCTCGCACTGTCGGATGCGTACTACAGGTATTATAGACTCCCGGTTGCGTATACTCAAACCTGGGGAGTGCAAAAAGAAACTACTACATGCATCATCTGCAACTTCACTTCACCACTATCCTGCCCTTTGGCTCACTGGCGATTTCCCCGATGATGGCTGCCTCGCTGACTCCGTTTTTGTGCAGCTTCTGAAGCAGCGTTTCTGCTTTTTTCGGGTCGATGCTGATTAGCAGCCCGCCCGATGTCTGCGGGTCGAAGAGAATGTCTGCCATGTATTGTGGGACGCCTGGCTCGAAGGCCACCATTTTTATGCGGAAGTCGCGATTGCGTACCAGTCCGCCAGGTACAACCCCGGCCTCGGCGAACTCCTTTGCCTCCGGAAAGTACGGCACCCGGCTGGCATAAATTACCATGCCGACATCGCTGTCCTGGACCATCTCCGAGGCATGTCCCAGCAGTCCGAAGCCGGTAACATCGGTACAAGCGTGCGCCCCTGCTTCCACCATCAACTCCGATGCCTTCCGGTTGAGAGTAGCCATGCTTGTCACTATTTTGGCGATTGTCTCTTCCTTTGCTACCCCCCGCTTGATGGCGGTGCTGATGATGCCGGTGCCCAGAGGCTTGGTCAGAATCAGCTTATCCCCTGCTTTTCCACCGGTGTTCAGAATAACTTTAGAGGGGTGAATCAGCCCTGTGACGGACAGGCCGAATTTCAACTGAGGGTCGTCCACGCTGTGCCCGCCCACCAGCACCGCACCGGCCTCTCTCAGTTTGTCCAGTCCGCCGCACAGAATGTCCTGCAAGATAGTTATGTCCATCGTCTTGATGGGAAAACCGACGATGTTCATGGCGGTGAGTGGCTTGCCGCCCATAGCGTAGACATCGCTCAGGGCATTGGCGGCGGCAATTTGCCCGAAGTAGTACGGGTCATCCACGATGGGCGTGAAAAAGTCCACCGTCTGGACCAGTGCCAGCTCCTCGCTCAGCTTATAGACGCCCGCGTCCCTGGCATGCTCCAGCCCCGCGATGAGGTTGGGGTCGGAGATGAGGGGCAGGCAGGACAGTGCTTTGTCCAGGTCCCCTGGACCGATTTTACAGGCTCAACCCGCGCCAGTGACGGTCTCGGTAAGGCGCAGCTTTCTCTCGTTCATAGTCCCTCCGTTTTGAAGCCGGGTAAAATCCAGTTTCATAATTCTATCAATATGACGGGGGTAAAGCAAAAAGCCTACCGCAACCTGTCATTCCCGTCCGTTTTTAGGCGAAGGAAACCAGGGGAAAGGCAGGGAAGCTTCGAGGATATCCGAAAGTAAGAATTTTTGTGACCCACCCTCTTCATCTCCCTGAGGGGGTCCGAAAATAAGAAAATCATCAACAATCGTCATTCTGGCGAAGGCCAGAATCCAGAAATTGTCTTTCCCCGCTACCTGGATTCCAGCCTGCGCTGGAATGACATTTGCGAACCAGAGGCTTTATTTTATATGACATTTGCCATTCTCGAATGGCCTTGAAATGAGGAGGATTTTTAAATTCTCCAAAAGTCTCAACTTTGAAATCCAGCCCTGATACTGTAGAATATTCCATTATGACTACTGATTTTCGTCAGCTTCCCAGTGTCGACAAGGTTCTCTCCGATGCGCGCATAGTGCAGCTTGAGCAGAAATTCCCACATTTGCTGCTTTTGAACCAGGTCAGGCGCCAGCTTGAAAAAAGCCGTCAATTGATTGCCGCAGGTAAACCTTCTCCGTCCCTCGATGAAATCGTGGCTGCCGTTTCTGCCGGGGTGTCCTCGCTGGAGAAGCCCAGCCTGCGACCGCTAATCAATGCCTCCGGCGTCATCCTGCATACCAACCTCGGCCGTGCGCCCCTCAGCAAAGAGGCAATCGCGGCTATGGAACCGGCTTCCAAAAGTTACTGCAACCTGGAGTTCGACCTCGATACAGGCAAACGTGGCTCGCGCCACGTGCACATCGAGCAGCTTCTGATTGAGCTAACGGGCGCGGAGGCGGCGCTGGTGGTCAATAACAACGCCGCCGCGGTGCTACTGGGCCTCAGCGCGCTCGCCAAAAGGAAAGAGGTGATTGTCTCCCGCGGCCAGGCAGTGGAGATTGGCGGCGGCTTCCGCATCCCGGATGTCATGCGCCAGAGCGGGGCCAAGCTGGTGGAGGTGGGCACCACCAACTGCACCTACGTTGCCGATTATGAGCAGGCGGTCAGCCCGCGTACGGCGGCTCTGATGCGTGTGCATTCCAGCAATTTCAAGCTGGTGGGGTTCACCCATGAGGTAACTATGGAGGAGCTTGTGGCATCGGGCAGGAAGTGTAACCTCCCTGTGCTCGATGACCTGGGGAGCGGCTGCTTCCTGGATACCACTGCCTTTGGACTCGCGCCTGAGCCGATGGTGCAGCAGAGCATCGCAGCGGGTGTGGCGCTGGCATTCTTCTCCGGCGATAAGCTGGTGGGAGGTCCGCAGGCGGGAATCATCGTGGGCAATAAAGAGCTTGTGGCTAAGCTGAGGAAGCATCCCCTGGCGCGGGCAGTGCGCATAGACAAAATCCGGCTGGCTGCTCTTGCTGCGACTCTTACGCATTATTTGAAGGACGAAGCGACCACTAGGATTCCGGCATGGCGCATGATTTCTGCAAAGGTTGATGAGATTGAAAAGAGGGCTAAAACCTGGGCGGAAGCCCTTGGTGGCAGAGCAGAGGTAGTGGCAGGGGAGTCGATGGTGGGCGGCGGAAGTCTTCCCGGAGGCACCTTGCCCACCCGCCTGGTGGCTCTCTCCGGCGGAGGGAAGAAGGGCCAGAGCGTGGTAGAGTCGCTTGCATCGAAACTGCGGCACCGGGACATTCCGGTAATCGGGCGTATTGGCGAAAATACCCTCTACCTCGACCCCCGTTCCGTTCTGCCTGAAGAAGACGAAATCATTATTAAAGCCCTCAAAAACTTGTCGTCTGATTTGAAGAAATAAGTCCCAAATCTGAGGCTGTCAGATAATGTCATTCTTGAAGGAGTGAAGCGACTAAAGAATCCGTGCCAAGTACGAGGGATACGGATTCTTCCCCCGTATCAAGTACGGGGTCAGAATGACAATGATGGGGCGATTTTTTGGGCAAGGCTTCCTTGATGGGATTCATCCTGAAGGATTCTTCCTGAAGGAGAGGCTAGGTGAGGGTGGAATCGCACGTGAACTGGCTCCCCCTCACTCTAACTCTCTCCCGCGCAGGGGAGAGAGGAAAGCCTGGTTACTATGCAAATGTATATTGCTTCTATTTTGAAAGAACTAAGGTTGATGGCATGTTTGTTCTCGGCACCGCCGGACACATAGACCACGGCAAGTCTGCCCTGGTTAAAGCGCTTACGGGCATTGACCCCGACCGCCTCCGCGAGGAGAAGGAGCGGGGCATGACCATCGACCTCGGTTTTGCCTGGCTGAAACTGCCGAGCGGTCGGGAAGTGGGAATCGTCGATGTGCCCGGCCATGAGCGGTTCATCAAGAACATGCTCGCGGGCGTGGGCGGAATCGACCTCGCCATGCTGGTTATCGCCGCCAACGATAGCGTCAGGCCGCAGACCAGGGAGCACCTCGCCATCCTCGATTTGCTGGAAGTGCGCCGGGGAATCATCGTTATCACCAAGAGAGACCTGGTGGACGATGACTGGCTGGGACTGGTGAAAATGGAGATTGAGGAGCTGGTCAAGCCCACTACCCTGGCGCAGGCTCCGATGGTGGCAGTCTCGGCGTTGACCGGCGCGGGACTTCCGGAGCTGCTCGCTACCATCGACCGGCTTCTGGATACTACTCCTCCGAGGAAGGACATCGGGCGGCCCAGGTTGCCCATCGACCGCGTCTTTTCCATAGCCGGCTCAGGTACGGTAGTCACCGGCACTCTGATTGACGGCTCGCTTGCCCTGGGGCAGGAGGTAGAGATAGTGCCTTCAGCCCTGAAATCTCGCGTGCGGGGATTGCAGACACACAAGACTAAAGTCGAGGCCGCCGAGCCGGGCAGCAGGGTCGCCGCCAACCTGGTCGGGGTCACCATTTTCCAGTTGCAGCGCGGCGATGTCGTCACCACTCCCGGCTGGCTGTCGCCCACTACCATGCTCACGGGGAAGCTGCGCATGCTTTCCTACTATCCGCGACCGTTGCGCCACAATGCTGAGGTGAGCTTCTTTACCGGCGCGGATGAGACGCTGGCCAAGGTGCGACTTCTCGAAGGCAACGAGCTTAAACCCGGCGAGACTACCTGGGTGCAGTTGCTCCTGGACGAGCCGGTGGCTGTGGTCAAGGGCGACCATTTTATCATCCGCTCTACGATGGATACCATAGGCGGGGGCAAGATTATCGATGCCCACTCAAAGCGACTCCGTCGATTGAAGCCTGAGGTTATCCATGACCTGAGGGTGAAAGAAGAGGGCACCGCCGAAGAGGTAGTGCTGGCTCTCCTCGAAGCCAAACAGCCGGTAGAGCTATCCGTTCTTCAGAAGCAGTGCAACCTTCCCGCCGCCGAGGTGGAGTCGCTGGTGGAATCTCTTATCAATCAGGGTCTGGTGCTGAGGCTGGGTCAGGGCGCTCACGGGCTTCTTGTGACCGGGGCAGGCTGGCAGCGCACGGTCAAAAGGGCAGTTGACATAATGCAAGAGTATCATAGCAAGTTTCCTGTGCGTGCCGGAATGCCGAAAGAGGAGCTGCGCAACAAGCTCAAGATGGGAGCCAGCGCCCCGTCTATCCTTCAAAAGCTAATCGATGAGGCTGTGATTATAGAAGAGAAAACGGGCGTCCGCCTGCCCGCTCATAAAGCGCAGCTTACTCTCGCACAGCAGGCAAAGGTGGATGCCTTCCTCGATTCCCTGCGCAAGAACCCTTATTCTCCGCCTTCAGACCTCATTCCGGAACCTGACCTGCTCAACCTGCTCGTTGACAGGCGTGATGTGGTAAAGGTGGCCGAGGGCGTCTACTTCTCCGTAAAAACCTACGACGAGATGGTGGCGAAGGTGGTGGCGCACATCAAGGCCAGCGGCAAGGTGACGCTGGGTGAAACGCGTGACATGTTCCAGACCAGCCGCAAGTACGCCCAGGCATTGCTCGAGCACCTTGACGCGGAGAAGGTTACGAAGCGGGTGGGGGATGAGAGGGTGCTTGGGTGAGGGACCCCTTCGCCCGCTTGAACCCTCTGGCCGTGACACTGTTTGTAGCCATTCTGGTCCTTGACCTGGTGGCGGGCATCTACCACCTGACCCATATGGGAGAAGTCTCAGGCATCACGGAGCTAGTCATGGCCGTCCTTTTCATCAGAATAATATACCCCGTTCTCCCTGCCCGTCACGGAGAAGCTCTGCCTGAGAAATCCGCACGCTCCGTGAAGGTTGCGCTGTGGATAATTGCCGCGGCTGCCGCCATTCTCCTCTTTCTAAGCATTTACCACCTGACCCATGAGGGACTGCCTTCCGCCATCATTGAGTTCAGCATGACGGTGATGCTGGGAGGGTTGGGGTATCTGATAAAGAAAGGGGGAAGCACATTACATTAAGTCCAGTGGAAGAAGTTCTTATCCCAGTCATAAATATCTCCGCATTCATCTTGCTCTACCCGGCGTGGTTCCTTGCCTTTTTCCTCAAAACAATAAATCGCGAGCTCATTCTGTGGAAGAGTACCGTCCTTAACTGCGTTAACAAGTGCGAATAATACGTCCTTACTGTGCGTAGTCAGTACTATTTGTTTGTCGTGATTCTTTGCTACTTCAACCAAGATATGGCATAGCTTTGTTTGAGCTTTTGGGTGGAGGTGAATTTCCGGCTCTTCAATAGATATTATTGATTGTTTAGGAGTAGTAGCGAGTGTAAGAAGTAAACGTATAAGTTGATTTGTACCAAAACCGTCGCCAATCACTGGGATTCCTTCCTTAACTGTGTATGATGTTACGGCAACATTTCTTCCTGGAATGACCGGAGCAGCAATGGGGCTGCCTGTAATCGATTCTGACCATTTCGAAATGGACTCTTTTACGTCTTGCCCTGCATAAGCGAAAGTAGATGCCAACTCGGCGTTCTGTCCAGGAGCGAAATCCGTTCTAGGCTGTTCAGCTAGAGAATAATTTGGGAGGTCGAATCCCCGTGTCGCAGGGACGCAAAATGTTTTTTCAATGACTATTTCCAGCGAAGATAGCAATTTTGATACTTCGGTGACAAAGGCTGATACTTCAGCACGCCCTGCAGCCCCTGCAGCCCCTGTTGTCTGTCCGACCACCAAAGGTTTTCCTACGGTCCTATTAGTCGTCAAGGTGATTACTAGCATTGATCCTGATTGTGAAGCCCTTTCAATAGTTGTGGGGGTAACCGAACTCTGATTCTCTCTTTCTTCTAGCTTCGCCAAAAAGTACTCTTTTCCTGGTCCAACAATTTGCGCAGTGAGGCTTGTCAATCGAGGATTGAAGAGGGCGTCATATGAATACGACGCAGGTTCATTGATGCCTAGATTGGGGTATGTCCCTACGCCTACCGAAACTCCGATGCCTATTTGCCTTATCCCTGCGAATTTGTTCAAGACATCCTCAAAAGTGCCAAGATTGATAAGACTATTCAACTGCAACATGTCGGACCCAAGCGACTGTCTCAGGACCATTAGAGCTTGAGATATACTTGATTTGCCTGTCCCGTTTGGCCCAATCAATACGGTAATTCGACCAAAGTCTATCTGAGCTTTTTTCAGACCTTTAAAGTTCTCTAATCTAAGTTGTTGTAGCATCTCATTCCTCTCGCACACCTAATAGTTGACAGGAACTCACGGGTGTCAAAACATTCCTCACCCATCTTAACTAGGCATTTTCTTGATATGCCTTCAGTTTTGTAATAGGAGTATTGTCGCAGTCCTACTTCTTTGCCGCCTGTACCGCCTCCCCGCACCTGGGACACCTGGCGGGATTGTTGGCTTCAGTGGCCGGCCTCAGTATCTTGAACTTCAGGTTGTCCTTCGGGCAAAAGAACTCATCCATTCTCTCACCTTTTGCAGGTTAAATCCCTCTCTTATCCCCCTTTGCGAAAGGGGGACGACTCGCACGAATGGCGGGAGCGCATGGGAGTCGAACCCACCGGAGACACTCAACGTGCCCCCCAACGGAGTTGAAGTCCGCGAAGTCCACCGGGGCTCATGCGCTCCCCTGAATACCCAGTATATAATGCCCTGTCTGTGCAGCGCAACCATTACCCTGTGAAATGCGAGGTAAATTCCCCAGTCTTTTCCATGAGATTGCTTCATCCTTCTGCGGAAGGGTTCGCAATGACAGGTTGAGGAATTTGATGCTTGTCGCTGTAGTCTCGGCGCAGGCGGGAGAATTTACACTACGATTTGGTCTGGTCGGGTACCAGTGCGGAGTCCATCGCTGGGGCAGGCTTCTTCGCTACCAGCTTTGCCAGCCAGATGCTCATCTCGTACAGGGCTATCAGCGGCACGGCAACCAGGGTCTGGTTCACCGGGTCTGCCGTCGGAGTTACCAGCGCGGCAAGCACAAAGGCCCCCAGGGCCGCTCCTCTGCGTTTGCTTGCCAGCCACTGCGGTTTGACCACCCCGATTTTGGCTAAAAAGGTCGTTATCACCGGCGTTTCGAAGATGAAACCCATGACCAGCAGCAGCTTGGTGACTACCGAGATGTAGTTGCCGATTCTGATTTGCGCCGTGGCGATGTCACTGCCCCAGGTGGTCAGGAACGTGACTGCCGGCGGCAGCAGTATGAAGTAAGCGAAGGCCACCCCGCCGAGGAACATCAGCGCTATCCACGGGGCTATCATAAAGACCATTCTCTTCTCTTTGGATGTAAGCGCCGGCGCGATAAACATCAGGAAATGGTAAACGATAACCGGCATGGCCAGGACCAGCCCGCTGGCAAGACACACCTTCATATAGGTGCTGAACATCTCGGTCATGTCCACGTAGATGAGGGTGGCATCCGGTCCAAGTGGTCGCTTGAGGACTTCGAAAATCTGGTCGGCGAATACAAAAGATATGATGGTGGTGATTACTACGGCAATGACACCCCTGAGGAGACGCTTGCGCAGCTCTAGCAGATGTCCGAGGACGCTTAACTTCTTGTCGCTCATTTTTTTACGTTTCAGTGGGAATGTTCACTGCTTGTTTTGAGGAGGAGTCGGGGTACCGGTCTTCTTTTCCTCTTCCAGCTCCCTGGTTATCTGTGTTGTGAAATCGGAGCTTGCCTTCCTGATTGAACGCACTATCTTCCCCAATTCACGGGCAACTTCGACAATCTTCCCCGGCCCCAACACCAGCAGCGCCACGATGAGGATTAATAATAGTTCACCTGCTCCGACATCGAGAAAATCCATAAATAATTACCTTGCTCTTGCAACCCCCATCCGTCAAAAAGAGACCTGGCCGACGGGACAGGCGGTTCACCGAACTATGCGGGTTGCAAATGATTCTAATAGCATGTATCCCTTGATTTTTCGCTTGTCGCACAGGCAGGGTTCATCCTGAAGGTTTCTCCCTGAAGGGACGCCTGTGCCACCAATACATAGGAATAAATGTTACAAGGTACTAGCTTTTAGCCGCTTTATTGTCTGACATTTCCTGAACCTGCGGCTTTTCTTTCGGTTTCTCTTCCTCGAGGATGTCCGTGGACTGTGCCTTGCGGAAGGCTCGTAATCCCTTTCCGATAGACTCGCCGACCTGCGGCAATTTGCCCACGCCGAAGACAATAAGGATAATGACCAGGATAAGGACAACCTCCGGCGGTCCGATACGTCCAAACATAGTTTACCTCCTCTTGAACCTACAATTTAATTATAGTCCCCAGCAAATCTTTTTGCCAGTAGCTTGTGCTGATAGCGTCCCGCGAAACTGTCTAGGCTGTCCGAAAATGGTTTTGAGAAGGCTCTTGACGAAGAATCTCTCCCCACCCCACCTGGATTCCAGCCTTCGCTGGAATGACAAATCTATGATTTTCTTGTTTTCGGACGGCCTCTAATAACGCATAAAGTAGATTCCCCGCTCCCGTATCGGAGTACGGGACAAGCTTCGCGGGGAATGACATAATAGACATTGAAATTAAGCCATAGGCGCGTTTCGCGGGGGTCTCCGCTGATTCCGGGTTTGACCTTATCTTCTTCCCACGGGCTTCCATTTTCCCAGACTGAATAGCCGTGGGAAGAAAATCTTGCGGCTTTCCTCGATAAGAAAAAGACTACCGCCCGCAAGAAAAGCAATGCCCCAGCGGTCAGCCCCTATCGGCACTGTGCCAAAGGCTATCTGCATAAACGGCACATAAACAGCAGCCAATTGCAGCAAGATTGCCGCCGAAATGGTTATCACCAGCCATCGGTTACGCATGAGTCCCAGGCGGATTGCAGTATATTCGTCGGAACGCGCGTTAAAGGAACGGAACCATTCAAATGTTACCATAGTGCAGAATGCAACCGTGCGAGCTTCAGCAAGGCTCATTCTGGCTTGGGCCCAGCTAAACACCAGGTATATGCCGATACCCATTAGCGTAGCCATAAATGCAATCCTCAGCAGTAGTCCCGGGAAAAGCAGCCCCACCCTCGGATGACGGGGAGGTTGTTTTAGCTCGTCGCCGAATTTAGGTTCGAGTCCGAGAGGAACGCCAGCTGCCGTGTCTGTTACCAGGTTGACCCAGATAATCTGCAGCGGCAGTAAAGGAGCCTTTCCGATAAATCCGACACTCAATATCAGTCCCAGTAGCTCACCGATGTTTGTGCTCGCTAGAAAGAAGACCACGTTACGCAAGCGGTTGAAAATAGCCCTGCCCTCCTCAACTGCCGCTACCACCGAAGCGAAGTTATCATCGGCCAGAATCATATCGCAAGCTTCTTTGGCGACATCGGTGCCGGTGATACCCATAGCAATACCGATGTTAGCTGATTTCAGCGCGGGCGCGTCATTGACACCATCGCCGGTCATAGCCACAATATGGCCACGGCTCTTAAAGGCGTTAACGAGCCTGAGCTTGTGCAACGGCTCAATACGGGCAAAGACGGAAAATTCCTCTATCTGGCGCGAAAGCGCTTCATCGTCCATTTGCTGAAGCTCAACACCGGTTATCACCTTTCCCGGCGCCAGATTCAGCTGCCGCGCAATAGACTCAGCCGTGATTTTGTTATCCCCGGTAATCATGACCACCTTGATACCGGCTTGTTTGCACTTTTTTACCGCCTCCCTGGCTTCCTCCCGGGGTGGGTCAGCCATCCCCGCCAACCCCACGAAAACCAGATTGCCCTTGATGTGCCGTTCATCCAATCCCTCGGTTTCAGCAGGCAGTTCGGTATATGCCGTGGCTATTACCCGCATTGCCTGTTCCGCCATCTGGTTATTGGCCTGCATTATTGTCTGAATATCTTTCTCAGCCAGGGGCAAGGCCGTGTCTGAGCTCAACAAGTACCCGCTCAACGCCAGGACTCGCTCCACCGCTCCCTTCACATATACTCTTCTGCTGCTCTCAACCCCCGGGTGCAGCGTCGCCATGTACTGTCTTTCACTCTGGAAAGGAATTTCATCAAGGCGGGGGAAGCTTTTCTCAAGTCCCTCCTTATCCATTCCTGCCTTGGCTGCCACCGCCACAAGGGCGCCTTCTGTCGGGTCGCCATAAATGCTGCAAAAATTGTCTTCACATGTAAGAAGCGCATCATTGCACAGCGCGCCTATTTGCAAATGTAACCTCAATGCAGGGTAATCAGGCACTTCAACCAGGCGCCCGTCAATATAGAACTGGCCATGCGGTTCATAGCCTTCACCGGTGACTACGATGTATTTACCGGCTACAAAAAGGCTGCGCACGGTCATCTCATTAAGCGTAAGCGTCCCCGTCTTATCGGAGCAAATGATGGTTGTCGAGCCAAGGGTCTCCACAGCAGCCAACCTGCGGATGACGGCGTTGCGTCTGGCCATTATCTGCATGCCACTGGCTAAAACAACGGTAACCACCGCCGGCAGTCCCTCCGGTATGGCTGATACCGAAGCGGCGACAGCCAGAAAGAATATCTCCAACCAGTCCAATCCTCTGGCCAGGCCGGCGACAGTCAGGATGGCAACGATGCCAAGCACGAGTACCAGGATGAACTTGCTCAGTTTACCGAGGCTTTTCTGGAGCGGTGTTTTCTCCGGTCTGATTTCCTGGATAGCGTTGGCTATTTTGCCTATCTCCGTCGACATGCCGGTGGTGACAGCCACTGCCGTAGCCCTGCCGTAGGTCACGACAGTGCCCAGGTACACCGTGTTTTTTCTGTCCGCTATCGAAATAGCATCAGCCAGTGCCTCAGAATGCTTGTCGACCGGCATGGATTCACCTGTCAGAGCGGCTTCATTTGTTTTGAGATTGGATACCTCGACAAGACGTGCGTCAGCCGGGACCCTATCTCCGGTTTCAAGCAGGAATACGTCCCCCGGGACTATCTCCCGTGATGGAATCTGCCTGGCAAATCCGTCACGCCTGACCTTTGCCCTGGGGGCAGCCATCTGAAGCAGCGCCTCCATAGCCTTCTCAGCGCGGGTCTCCTGCATGAAACCGATAACCGCGTTGACTATCAGCACTCCCAATATCACCCACGCATCGACATAGTGTTCAACCGTGATTGAGACAACAGCGGCAGCCAGGAGAACATATATCAGCGGACTGAGGAACTGTCTCAGGAAAACGAGTATCGGTGGTGGTTTCCTCTTTCCCTTAAGCTCGTTGGTGCCATATTGCTGCAAACGCTCGGAGGCCTGAGCAGAGGAAAGCCCGGTGCGGCTTGAACCAAGCGCCAACAGCGCTTCGTCCGGATTAAGATTGTGCCACTGCTTTGTCATACTTTTTATTGCCCCGCCCTGTCTACGATTTCACCAGCAAACCAGCAGATGTAAATATATCAGTTTATAACAATGATTTTATCCAATCATGAAGCATGATACAACTCCGTATATCAATTGAGCTTACCGCGAAACGCCTTATGGCTTAAAAATGGTCTGATAATAATAAAGACTGAGAAATGTGTCATTCACGAGGAAGCGGCACTGGCAATCTCAACCTTTTGCCTAAAGCTAGTC
>JACPPQ010000062.1 GCA_016190925.1 Chloroflexota bacterium
CTATATTTGTATTATGAGATTAGAAGAGCAGCCGGCAACCGGAGAAAGGAGTAAAAAGAAAACTATGGAAATTGTAAGATGGGAACCAATCAGAGAGATGATTGGCCTGGGGGATACTATGCTGGACAGGCTGTTCGAAGGCGATTTCGGACATGCCTTGCGCTTCTGGCCGGAACTCAGGTTGGGTGAATTGCCCGTTGACATGTATCAGACCGATAAGGATGTGGTGACCAGGTTGTCTCTTCCCGGCGTGAAGCCCGGCGAGGTGGAGGTCTCCATCACCGGAGACGTTCTCACCATCAAGGGCGAGCATAAGGAAGAGCAAGAGGACAAAGGTAAAAAATACCTCTACCGGGAGCATCGCTACGGTACGTTCAGTCGCTCGCTCGTCCTTCCGGTAGCGGTCAAGGACACTAAGGCGGAGGCCACTTTTGAAGATGGTATCTTGACGGTCACCATTCCCAAGGCGGAAGAAGCCAAGACCAAGACCATAAAGGTCAAAGCCAAAGAAATTGAAGGCGAAAAGTAAATAGCTGTCAGGCTGCTCTTTCTGCTCTATAGGAAAAACTGAAAGAAGGGGGTTGGGAATATGAACCCACCCCCTTCTTGTTTTATGAGAAACGAACTAGACCCCTGATAAATCAGAATCTTACGCAAGATTGTCATTCCAGCGCAGGCTGGAATCCAGGTCTACAAATATGTTATCTTCTGGATTCTGGCCTCCGCTTGCCTTCGCTGAAGCTTTAGCGCAAGCAGGCCAGAATGATATATTATCTAGGCGCTCTTTTCCAGTGGCGTCACTTGCCCGGTCGCTTCGAGAGCATTTCATACAGGCGCGCCACGTTAAGACGTTGCTGCTCCGGTCCGGGATGGAGCCTGGGTGGGTACGCCTCCGTTTCAAAAGTGATGCCGGCAACCGCCTCTTCCTGGCTCATTCCCCGGTCTATCGCCTTCTTCACCACAGCTACACACTCCTCGATGAACGACCGGAAGACAGGCACATCTTTTTTACTGCCGATATTGCCGTGTCCTGGCACGATTCTCTCAAAATCAAGCGCTTCAATGGCCTTCAACGATTCCACCCATTCCAGCGGGCAGGAGTAGTTGAGACTGGGCTGCCAGCCGTTGGTGAAATTGTCGCCGGTGAAGACCACCCCCTCTTTGGGAAGATGCACTGCAGTCTGTCCGGGGGTGTGGCCGGGTAGGTGCATCAGGTGAAAGACGTGCTCGCCCAGGTACAGTTTCATTTGCTTCATGAAGGCGATGGTGGGTGGCCGTATCTTGAAGTCCTTCAGGAGATGTACGCCCTCCGGGTTCAATTCGCCTATCCTCTGGCGGATGGCATCGGGGGAGACTATGGATGCGCTGAACAGCTCCCTGACCACCTGCGACGTTATTACCACTCCCTCCGGGAAGAAGTAGTTGCCGGTGATGTGGTCGCGGTGATGCTCGGTGTTAATGATGAAACGTAACTTGCCGCGCTTCATAACCTCCTCCCGCCATTTTACGGCGTTAGTAGGCAGGTAGGGGGCATCTATCAGCACCAGTCCCTCCGAGGTGATGACAAAGCTGGAGTTGGAGCCGTGTCCCACCACTTTATCGGGCGGGCAGGTGTCTGTATAAACGTTGGCGGTCACTCGTTCCATTGTTAGTCTCTCCTTTCGGTAGAAAGTATTTCTATAATCGTTTTCGTTCGTATTGAATCCATGTGACGCTATTTCTTGGTCGTTTATGCTTACCGTTGAGTCTACTCTTTTTCGTGGTTTTGTCAAGAGAGAATTAGCGCATTTGTAGTGTCCTGCGAAACTCAACAAAAACAGCCAAAATCTCCTATAATCCCCAGTATCGAGCCTGTCTCAGAATAGTAGTTTTACCCCATTTTCTTCCGGTGGCATTCGTCTCTGGCGGACCTGTGAGCCGTTGATTTTTATCGTTTCCCAGCGTTTTTATTGAATTATGAGGCAGGCTCAGTATCAGGTACGGGTTCACCCCCGTATCAAGTACTCTTCGGCTTCGCTCCTGCCTACGCACAAGGCTAAGGCGGGCAGGCAGGGCAGGCTGTGAACGGGGCAGGCTCTCTTTACCAAAGAGGAAAATTCAGCCTCCCCCTTTCGCAAAGGGGGACTGAGGGGGATTTCAACCTTGGTATTTGAATTTTGGCCTGTCCTGAGTTTGTCGAAGGGTTATGGTTTGGTTCTTGGTGCTTCGCCCGGTTTGCTTTTTCTCAAACCAAAGCGATATGATAAAGGGCAATGTCCACTCCGGTGCTTCTCGCTATTATCGGTGCGCTTACCTTTGCCCTGAGCAACATCTTTGTCCGCCGTGCAGTGCTGAAGGTTGCCGACCCTTCTGTCGGCGCCTCAATCTCAATCCTGCTTGCGGTCCCCTTCTTCGTGCTCGTTCTGGCCATTATGGGAGACCTTGGGGGTATCGCCGCTTTTTCCTGGCAGTCCTGGGCCTGGCTGGTGGCTGCCGGTATACTTCATTTCGTCTTCGGGCGCTCGTTTTACTACAATCTCATAAAGATGGTCGGGGCAAACCTTGCCTCGGTAATCAACCGCTTTAGCCCCATTTTCTCTGTGTTTCTGGGCATCACGATTCTGGGCGAACCGCTTAGCTGGAGACTGGCGCTGGGAGTGTTTCTCATCCTTGCCGGACTGGTAGCCATTACCATTCCCCCGAGGAAGAGCGAGGATTTGAAAATATTCCGTATACCGGGCAAGGCATGGCTGATTGGTTTCCTGGTGGGTATAGCCTGGGGTGCTACCCCTGTACTCATAAAAATCGGGCTTGGAGGCTCCGGCTCACCAGTAGCCGGGGCATTCATCTCTTATCTCGGAGCGAGCGTGGTAATCAGCGGCAGCCTGTTGAATGAAGACAACCGTACCAACCTCACCAGCACAAAGGGAAAGGCATTGCTCTTTTTCTGCCTGGCCGGCTTGCTCAGCGCCAGTGCGCAGCTCATGCGTTATGTAGCCCTGAGCATGGGAGCCGCCAGCGTGGTGCAGCCGGTTTTTTCCTTGAACCCTCTTTTCTTGCTGCTGCTTTCTTTTCTCTTTAACCGGAAGCTCGAATCCTTCGGGCCGATGGTTGTCATCGGGATACTTACAGTTGTCGCCGGCACTATCCTGCTGGCTTAGATTCAGCTAATACAAGCGTAATAAATAAAGTTGAATCACCCTGTCTTTGCGAGTCCTTCCGCAGAAGGACGAAGCAATCTCGTAGGTAAGACTAAAAAATGCTATCGATTTGTGCAACCGGGGAACCAGCCTTTCAACAGGTGAATGTATGCTATATCCGGCATTGCGCTCCGACTTTGAAATACCGGTTGTTGAGCCAGACCATAGGCTTTAATTCCTTATTCATCTTGAAGGCTAATACCTCGGCAACGTAAATCGCGTGGTTCCCCTCGACCTCCCACAGCGAGCTCCTGACGCGACATTCGAAATTTGCGAAACACCCGGAAATAATGGGAGCGCCGACCTTGCTCGCAGCTTCGGTGGAGATGTTGAAATTTTGGAACTTGTCCACCTCATATCCATGAACGCTGCCGAACATCTTTGATAGCTCCAATTGATTATCTGCCAGCACGTTTACAGCAAATTCCTTCGATTTTTCTATCAGCTGGTAAGTGGCGAATGTTTTCGATATGCTGACTACCAGGACTGGCGGGACCTGAGACACATACATTGCCGAAGCGGTCATCGCGCCCTGGCGGTTCTCAGCTTTGGCGCTCAGGATAACCACCGAACAAGGAAGTTGCGCCGTGGCTTTGGCTAATGTTTTTTCAGACATAAGTCCTCCTTTTGTCCAAGAAGTATCAAGTACCCTATTAAAATAATTGTACCATAAACTCGCTAATCGGCTTACAAACGAGGCTCCCGCGAAGATGTCACCCCCGCGAAGCTTGTCCCGTGCTTGACACGGGAGCGGGGGTCTACTCGTTGCATGAAAATGGATTCTCCGCCTGCGCGGAGAATGACAATGGTAAAACTGAAATTTGCCGAGAAGGGCGTTTTGCGGGACGCTAACAATCAGGGCGGATTGTAAGAGCAACTGCGCTTAACGGGTTGACTGTCAGCTTAGGATACGGCGATGATTAGCGCACTTAACTTTTGCGGGATGAGAGCTAAGCCGCTTGCCTGGCTCGGTCTGCCATCGCTCTGGCATAAATTCCCAGAAACTGCTCCAGAATCCTCGCGGTAGCTCCCCATATCACCCTGTCCCCGTAATGATAGTGCAGCCCGGGGTTTTCCTTTAAGGGTATGATGTCCATCTTCTGGCACATGCATTCCCTGTGAATGAGTGCCTGGATGGGGACTTCCACCAACTCCTGTACCTCGAACTCCTGGAGCTTGAAGTCATAGGGGTAGGGGATAAAGGCCACAAAAGGAGAGACCATGTAGTTTGAGACCACTGTGAGCACGTCATCCAATTTGCCTATCACCTCGATGGCATCCGCTTGCAGGCCTATCTCCTCGGCAGTCTCGCGCAGGGCGGTATCGAGCCGTGTATGGTCGTTCTTGTGGCAGGAGCCGCCGGGGAAGGATATCTGGCCTTTGTGGTCTCTCACATTTTCGGTGCGCTTCGTTAGGAGAATGTGGTATTCGTTATCCTTAATAAAAATAGGCACCAGGACTGCCGAAGGCTTCGGGTTGGTGGCGGAATTGAGATGTATTTCGTGCCTCTGCGAGAGCACTCGCTTCAAAGATTCCCTCATACATATAAATTCTAGCACTTGCCTGTCCGGAAGCACAAACGTGATGATTAGAGGGTGTTTAGCAACCGTTCATAGCTTGCCCGAGCCTGCTTGCCTTTCGCAGCTTTAGCGCAGTAGGGTCGGACCATAGCGATACGCAGAAGTTCGTCCTTCGAGAGGCTCAGAGCTTGCCCCGTTCACAGCTTGCCCCGTACTTGATATGGGGTCAATGCCCTGCCCCCTCAGGCGGGCGGAATTGCTTTACATAACTTACGCAAATAACAATTCAAAAATCGGCTCTTCTTTCCTGATATTTAGCCTAGAATTTACATAACGGAGACTAAAAACAATTCAAATATGTTCCCCATCACCAGCCAAAACGAATCCAACTTTACATAACACTAAAAACAACTATTCGTGGCTAATTAGCCTTGAATTGTTTCCCGCCAAAATGATAATACCAGTGTTCTCTTTCAACGTCCGAGTTTTGCCTGGGTGGGTTCCCTCTTGGGGCCAACCCCCAAAACTTCACCTTGACAACCGTTGTCCCCCTTATTTACAATGAAACTGGAACACGATAGTCCCGCCTCACAGATGCGCGCTCGTTTCCTGAAATAATCCGATAAGCTCTCCTCTATGACGAAGTATATTTTTGTTACCGGTGGCGTAGTTAGTTCAGTAGGCAAGGGAATCACGGCAGCCTCGATTGGCACCCTCCTCAAAAGCCGAAATGTCTCTGTCGCTCCGCAGAAACTCGACCCCTATCTCAATGTAGACCCGGGGACGATGTCCCCCTACCAGCACGGAGAGGTGTTTGTCACGCGAGATGGTGCTGAGACCGACCTCGATTTGGGCAACTACGAGCGCTTCATCGATATCAATCTCACCTGTGAGTCCAACGTGACCTCCGGCCAGATATACAGCGCGGTCATCTCCAAAGAGCGGCGTGGCGATTTTCTGGGTGGCACTATCCAGGTGGTGCCCCATGTTACCACCGAGATAAAGGAGCGCTTCAAGAAGCTGGCGGAGAAAACAAAGACCGATGTAATCATAATAGAGGTAGGCGGGACTGTGGGCGACATCGAGGGGCAGCCTTTCCTGGAAGCTATCAGGCAGATGCGCAAGGACGCCGGGCGGGAGAACGTGCTCTATATTCACGTTACCTACCTTCCCTATCTCTCGACTTCTAAGGAGCTCAAGACCAAGCCCACTCAGCACAGCGTCAACGAACTGCGCCGCATCGGTATCCAACCTGACATAATAATATGCCGCAGCGAGCAGCCTATAGCCGAGGGCACAAGAAACAAAATCTCCCTCTTTTGTGACGTCGAACCTCAGGCGGTAATTCCCTTGCCTAATGTATCCACCATTTACGAGGTGCCGCTCACTCTGGAAGAGGAAGGACTGGGCAAACTGGTGGTGGACAAGCTCAATATCCAGGCTGCGGAGCCGGACCTGGGCCAGTGGCGGAAGTTGGTGGCACACCTCAAGACCCCGCGCGAGAAAATAAATATCGCCCTGGTGGGCAAGTATGTTGACTTGCAGGACTCCTACTTCTCGGTGCGCGAAGCCCTTCATCACGCAGCGCTGTACCATGACAGGGATATCAATATCCAGTGGATTTCCTCCGAGCTTCTGGAAAAAGAAGACCCCGAGCCCCACCTGCGCACGGCGCAGGGCATTATTGTCCCCGGAGGTTTTGGCATCAGGGGCATCGAGGGGATGATAAAGGCAGCCCGCTATGCCCGGGAGAACAATATCCCCTACCTGGGACTCTGCCTGGGCATGCAGGTCATGGTGATTGAGTTTGCCCGGCATGTTCTCGGCACGGACGGAGCAAATTCCACCGAGTTCGATGCTGCCACGCCCAACCCTGTGATTGACCTTCTTGCGAAGCAGAAACAAATAACTGCCAAAGGGGGCACCATGCGACTGGGTGACTATCCTTGCGAGCTGCGGGCCGGCTGCCGCGCCGCCGAGGCTTATGGCCAGACCCTGGTGCAGGAACGCCATCGCCACCGCTACGAGTTCAACAACGAATTCCGCAGCCAGCTTGAAAAGGCGGGCCTGGTTTGCGGCGGCGTGTCTCCAGATGGTAGTCTGGTTGAGGTCTGCGAGCTTAAAGACCACCCGTGGATGGTCAGTTGCCAGTTCCACCCTGAGTTCGGCTCACGTCCCGGCCGTCCCCATCCGCTGTTCCGTGATTATATCGGCGTGGCAAAGACCGTGCTGCGTGAAGGGGCCCAGCCGCCGCTACCCCTTTCTAACGGTTCATGATAAAATAACCCGCTGAGGAACATAATTCAACGAACTTTATGATTATGAGAGGTAAAGATGCGAATCTTTCTTGACTCGGCTAACATCGACCAAATCCGTCAGGCTGCCAAACTGGGAGTAATAAGCGGTGTCACCACCAACCCTTCCCTGGTATCGAAAGAAGGGAAGGTGGATTACCAGACGGTAATAAAAGAGATTTGTTCTATTGTCGATGGCTCCGTTTCCGCCGAGGTAGTGGTTACGGAAGCCAAAGCCATCATCGAACAGGCGCGTGAGCTGGCAAGCTGGGCGCCCAATGTAACAATCAAAATTCCAGTGACAACTGACGGACTCCAGGCAATTTCAGTCTTGGCCAAAGATGGCATCAGTGTAAACATGACACTGTGTTTCTCGTTGAATCAGGCTATCCTGGGCGCGCTGGCAGGTGCCAGCTACGTTAGCGTGTTTGTCGGCAGGCTGGATGATGTGGGCCATGACGGTATGGCAGTGGTCAAGGACACGGTAGACGTCTTCAAAGGCTACGGTCTGAAGACCCAGATTATCGCGGCCAGTATCCGCCATCCGTTACACTGCGTCGCTGCCGCAAAAGCCGGGGCGCACATTGCCACCGTGCCTTATGCAGTGCTGATGCAGATGCTCCAGCATCCCCTGACCGATGTCGGCATCACCCGGTTCCTTGCTGACTGGAAGAAGGTATCTTCGTAGTAAGCGAACTAGCTGTCAGTAGTCACCAATCCGACTTGGGGGGTGGTGAAGAGGGCTGATAGCTATTACCAACCTTAAGTAGCAACACAAGATAATAGGTGCTATAATCAAAGCAATAGCTCTTAATTAGTCTATCCCGGCTGTGGCGCCGGGTCGTGATAATCCCGCCCCGTACCTGTTACTGAGGCAAAGTGCACGGAGTCCCAGCAGCATTCGTGTGTACCCAATTCCCCTTCAATCCGAATGCAAACTGGCGCTCTCTTTTCATTATCGCCATTCGTTAAACGATGCTTCATATGGCACACCTGCAATATAGAATATCCCTGACTGGCTGGAAAAAGTCTTTGAATAGTTACCCTCACGGCAAGATGGGGGTATTAGTGAGGTTTACAGGATGGATATAGCTGAACTGGAAAACAAAACAAAAGAAGATCTGGTTGACATAGCAAAGGACATGGGCGTTCCTAATGCAGCCGCTCTCAAAAAGCAGGAACTGGTCATGCGCCTGTTGCAGGCTCATACCGAGCAGCAGGGCAACGTCTTTTGCAGCGGCATCCTCGATACTATGGAAGATGGCTACGGTTTTCTGCGGCAGGAGACCCTCTTGCCCAACGCCGCCGATATATATGTCTCGCAATCGCAAATCCGCAGGTTCGGACTGCGTACCGGCGACCTCGTTGCCGGCCAGGGGCGACCTGCCAAACCCGGCGAGAAATATTTCAGCCTGCTTCGCGTGGAAGCCGTCAATGGCCTCGACCCGGAGCTTGCCAAGAGACGTCCCAATTTCGGCGCGCTGACCCCTATCTTCCCCAACAAACTTATAAACCTGGAGACTCCTATCGAGGACATGTCTTGCCGGCTGCTAAACCTCGTTGCCCCCATTGGCCGCGGCCAGCGTGGACTTATCGTTTCCCCTCCAAAGGCAGGCAAGACGATGTTGCTAAAGGCGGTGGCCAATGCCACCAATGTCAACTATAGCGATATCCACATGATGGTCTGCCTCATCGGTGAGCGCCCCGAGGAAGTGACCGATATGAGGCGCTCAGTGAAGGGAGAGGTAATTGGCGCTACCTTCGATGAGACGCCTGAGAACCAGACGCGTGTTGCCGAGCTTGCCCTGGAGAGAGCCAAGCGTATGGTGGAGAGCGGTAGAGATGTGTTTGTCCTGCTTGATGGCATTACCCGTCTCACCCGTGCCTATAACCTGTCCATGCCCCCCAGCGGTCGTACGCTCTCCGGCGGTATCGACCCGGCGGCGCTTCATCCGGCCAAGAAGTTCTTCGGTGCCGCACGCAACGTTGACGAGGGCGGAAGTCTCACTATCATCGCTACCTGCTTGATAGATACCGGCAGCCGCATGGACGAGCTTATCTATGAGGAGTTCAAAGGCACGGGTAACATGGAAATTCACCTCGACAGACGTCTGTCCGAGCGCCGTATCTTCCCGGCAATTGACATTGAGCGAAGTGGAACCAGACGTGAAGAGCTTCTTCTCGATGAAGAGATGCTAAGGCAGGTGTGGGTGCTGCGGCGTATGGTGGGCATGATTTCCTCGGACTCAGTCAACTATGCCGAAGCTATGGAGCGGGTGCTGACGCGCATGCGCAAAACAAAGAATAACGCCGATTTCCTGACTACACTATCCAAGGAAATGTAGAATCCGCTGCATTCAAAGGCATGAGCGTTTCTTAACTAAACCGATAAGGCTTGTCCGTACCCTGTCTCGTACTTTGCGGGATTGATATGGGATTGATACGGGGTCAATGCACTGCGCGCCTCTGGCGGGCGGAATTGCTTTACTAAAAGTCATGACAAAAGTCTCTTGACACAATAGAACATCAGTGCTATTATCTCTGGAGAAAAAGCCAACATCGCTATTCGTTTCCTGTTTTTTAATATTTACGCATGAGAAACGAATATTAGCTTCAAAAAACCATTCGTTTTTACGGCAAAATATAAAACTCAGGCTCGAAAATTATTCGTTTCTCCGCAATAAATCAGCAAAATCAGGGCTAAAAACCGACGAAAAAATGTTTTTGAAATGAAAGGACTTGTAAATGAAAAGAGCCGATGGCCGTGCCTATGACCAGCTGCGGCCAGTAACCATAAAGCCCGGTTACCAGGAGTTTGCCGAAGGGTCTGCCCTGGTGGAGTGGGGTAAGAACCGGGTGCTTTGCACCGTTAGCGTAGAAGAGAAGGTACCGCCTTTCCTCAGAGGTTCCGGCCAAGGCTGGCTCACCGCTGAGTACGCAATGTTGCCTCGCGCCACTATCACCCGGAGCGAGCGTGAATCAGGTCGGCGTGGGGTATCCGGTAGGAGCCAGGAAATCCAGCGCATCATCGGGCGTTCCTTGAGGGCTGTGACTGACATGACTAAATTCGGAGAGCGGACGCTCATCGTTGATTGCGATGTCTTGCAGGCGGACGGCGGCACCAGGACCGCTTCCATTACCGGCTCTTACGTTGCGCTGTATCAGGCCTTCCAGAAGCTTCAGAATATGGGTATAATATCATCTATTCCCCTGAAGAGCGCAGTAGCGGCTGCCAGTGTGTGCATCTTCCATGGGAATATTATGCTGGACCCGTGCTATGACGAGGACTCCGGTGCCGAGGTCGATTTCAACGTGGTGATGACCAGCCGCAACGAATTTGTTGAGATTCAGGGCACCGCGGAAGCCAAGCCTTTCACCAAGGATACCACCGATGCCATTCTGTCTCTGGCTGAGAAAGGCATCAAGGAGCTGTTCAAGGTGCAGCAGGCGGCATTGGAATCTCTCAAAACCCTTTGAGTTTTGAGTTTGGTTTAGTCTCGTCAGTGTGATTCCCTCGCTGATAAAAAGAGGCGTACACGGGCCGGATAAACCAGCCGATGTACGCCGTCAGGTCAAACCGATATTATCTGCTTACTCTGACCCTGCTGTAGCAATCGCTGCAGTAGACAGGTCTTCCTGCACGAGGCTCAAACGGTACCTGCGTGGCTTTTCCACACTGGGCACATGTTGCAGGGAACATCTGGCTTCTGGGCCTTGAGCTATAGCTATTGTTGCCGTAGCTGCTGCTGCTACCCTGACGCTCCTTGCGCGACTGGCGGCATGAGGGACAACGCTTAGGTTCGTTGGTATAGCCCTTTGAGGCGAAGAATTCCTGCTCTTCAACGGTGAAGTCGAAGGTAGCCCCACAATCAAAACATTGAATGGACTTGTTCTCGAAACTCATTGGATGACCTCCTCTCTTCTAAAAGTTTAGTCAGAGTCTTGGTCATCCAACACTTAGAATAAGGGGTTGTAGAGAAGTATGTAATAACCTAAACCTAAACTAACTATTCTAATCATATACTCAAATAGGTTTCTTTGCAAACTTAAGAGCAAATGCGACCTGTACGCACGTGACCCGTTCCTGACGTAATCCCGTCTCCCTTTATCCCCCTCCTCGCTCAGGACTTAATCTCCTCTCCGTACCTCCTTCCCACAAACACCTCGTAGCTGGGGCATATTGCAGCCAGGACGCATTTGGCACACAGGGGACGCTGGGCTTTGCATGTCCTCCTGCCGTGCGTTATCAGCAGCATGTGAAACTCGTAGATTTCGGCGGGCGGCACCACGCCTTCCAGTTGCACGGTCGCCTTTTCAGCGGAAGCCCTGGAATCCACCATCCCCAACCTCTTCGCCACGCGCAGTACATGAGTATCTACCGGTAACGCCGGCTTCCGCAGTGAGAACAACAGCACGCAGTTGGCTGTCTTCATGCCTACTCCGGGCAGGCTGGTCAACCATTTCCTCGCTTCTGTCGTTGGAAGCTGGTTCAGAAAGCTCAGGTCGAGCTTGCCCCGCTGCCGCTTTATTTTGCCGAGAGTATCCTTGATATACCTGGCCTTAATCCGGTTCATGCCCCCGGACTTAATGACAGAAGCAATATCATCGGTGCTGGCGGCGGCCACGGCATCCAAGTTGCCAAAAGTGGCGAGCAGGTTTCGAAAAGCAGGCCGGGAGTTAGCATCCGATGTATTCTGTGAGAGAATCGTCTGTACCAGTTCCGAAAGGGGGTCCATGCGCGGCCTTTGTTTGGGCTTGCCATACGCGGTGGCAAGCAGGCTCATGACTTGTTCTATTATTGTCCTGTTCACTGGTTGATATTATACAGGCAACCCGGCGAAACTTGAAGCTTTATAACCAAAGCCTGGCGCGCGGGCTGGCTTCAGTTTAGCTTCAAAAATCCTCTGACTTATTCGAACTCCGTTTTGGTTTTGTGCGCCATTGTGTCATGTCAATGTTATAACTCAGTTTAACTAGATAGGGTGTCAGGAAAGTCGTAATCACCGCCGCTACGCCGACGGTCGGGAAAAGGAGCGGGTTTATTACATTCATATCCTGGCCAACTTTCATCACTATGAAGGCGAATTCTCCAATTTGCCCCATTCCGAGTCCTACCCTTAAAGACGTGGACACATCGTATCCAAATACTTTCGTGCCCAGTCCACAGCCAAATACCTTTCCTGCCAGCATCAGGATTGTGACCAAAAGAGCCGGAAGTAAAAAGACCTCGAATTGGGTAACATTTATCAAAGCTCCCATAGAGACGAAAAACATGGCGGCAAACATATCTTTGATAGGATAAATGAGAGAAGCGGTCTTTCCGGCACACTTGGCGCTAGCCACCAAAATGCCCGCCAGGAAAGCTCCTATCGCCATTGATAATCCCAGGAGGTATGCTGTTATAGACAAGCCGAAGCAAAGTCCTAAGGCAATCAATATCAAACATTCATTGTGTTCTGAGCGGGCAATCCAATCGATAATCCTGGGAACAATCCGACTGCCAATAATCAATACACCTAGAACAAAAAGCAGGGCTTTACCTATGGTCCATGTAAGGCCAACTAAAGATAGCGAGCTTGCTCCTGCTATTGAGGTGATTAAGGCGAGTATGAGCACGACGATAATATCCTCAGCAACGAGAATTCCCATCATTAGCAGGGCAGAAGTGTCTTTTAGCTTTCCGAAATCAGTCAGAACTTTTGCGATGACAACGGTGCTACTGCTGGTCAACGCCGCTCCCAGAAATAGAGAATCCATGAAAGACCAGCCGAGTATCCAGCCAATCCCGTAGCTGATAGAAAACATAAGCGCTATCTCAATCGCTGATATTCCCAGCGGAACTTTGAGTCCAATACGCCTGAGCTTGGCTAAAGGAAATTCTAATCCAATACCGAAGAGTAATAGAATAACGCCCAACTCAGCCGCTGCTCCCAGGACATCCAATCTCATGACGAGACTAAAAGGGGGAGTGAATGGACCGATGATTACGCCTGCAATTAGATATCCCAGTATCAGTGGTTGCTTCAGTTTATGAAACAGGAAAACGACCATCCCTGCGATAGTCATTATGACAGCAAAATCTGCAACGATTTGCGTTGAAAATGTTTCCATTAATCCCAGCCAGGCTTATCGAACATACCGCAAGAGCGATTGAAACTTCTTTTATTTTAGCATGGAGAGTGTAGCGAAAGCATGTTAAATTCAGGTTAATTCAAAGCTTACGCGGAACGCGCAGCTTCTTTCTTCCCAGCGTGGTAGAGAATATCTGGAATGATAGTTTCGTAAGGAGCTTCTTTAACATTCGGATGCACTTGCTGTAAATGTATGGTAGCATACAGTTTGTAGCGTGGAATCAGGAGGAAGGCTCGTGAAACGAAGTCTTTTGCTGGCTGCCGGCCTGCTTGCTGTGTCCATAGTCGGTGGAATACTTGCTCCGCCGTCATATTCCCGTGACGCTCTCAATGAGATGCGCCAGATGCTGGAACCGCTGCACTCCATCGGTCCCATTGGCCTCTTCTTGTTTATCTTTCTCAATAACTCTATCAAGGCGTTCCTGGCCATTATCTTCGGAATGTTCCTGGGGTTGCCGCCGCTAATCTTCACGATCTTCAATGGGTTGACCATCGGAGCGGTAGTTGCTGCCATGAAGCCTGTAGTGGGATGGGCCGTGCTTACTGCTGCCCTGGCTCCCCATGGGGTATTGGAGATACCTCTGTTGGTGCTGTCCACGGCTCTGGGGCTTATGGTGGGACTGGAGACATGGAAACGGCTTGCCGGGCGTGAGAGCAGGGTGAAAGCTGAGTTGAGGCGGGGTATCAAGCTATATTTCAAATGGATTCTTCCGGGGCTATTAGTTGCGGCTGCCATAGAGGCCTTCGTCACCCCGCAGGTGGTGAAACTGGTGGGTGGATAATCGTTTTTCGAAAATTCTGCCGCTGCGGCCAGGATATATTGATAAGAAAAAGGTAATACCGGAAGGTGAATCAATGTGGTCGCCTGGAATGGATTTGAAGCTGATTTTACAACTCTGAGGGTGATTTTCAGTCTTTTTCGATGGTTTGAAAACATCTTGAGAGTGAATATTTCGAAAAATATTTGAGTTTAGGTATTGACAAGTTGTGCGTAATGGTTTATCTTCATACTTAAAGCGAATCTAACTGCTAGAAGAAAGGGGGGACTGAACGAATGCAGGCGTACTGTGTGAAATGCCGCGCCAAGAGGGAGATAAAGAACGCCCGGGCTATCACCATGAAGAATGGCAAGCCGGCGACCCAAGGCGTATGCCCTGTGTGCGGCACCAAGATGTTTAGAATCGGTAAGTAGAAGCTGATACCGCGTAGCTGCAGCATCGCGATTCTTGCATGAGGCTGGATACTCGTGAGAGTGTCTGGCCTCATGTTTTATACCATCAGTCTGCGTCTCATGCTGGCCAGCGATATGGGGAACAGGACGGCTACAAGCGCTATCAAGATGCCGAGGGCCATCAGGAGTGTGCCATTCATTTCTCCGGTTACCAGTCCCCTGGTCAGGTATACCAGCGGTGTCAGGGGCAGTATCCAGCTCAGGTCCTGGACGAGCCCGGGGAAGGATGTCAGCGGGAAGAACACCCCGCTGAAGAAGAACATCGGAGTGATGAACAGCGTGAAATAGTAGTTGAAGCTGTAGATAGAGGGAATAATGGACGTGTAAAGCACGGACATGGAGGCAAACACCAGGCCTCCCAGGAGAGAGACCGCAGGGATGAGCAATGCCCAGGGCGAATGCACCAGTTGAAACGCTGCTGCGATTATCAGGATGAGAGTGCCGGTCATAGCCGAGCGCGTCGCTCCCCAGAAGATTTCGCCGGCGGTTACGTCCTCGATGCTGAGCGGCGTGGCGATAATGGCATCGTAAGTCTTCTGATGTTCCATACGGATAAAGCTTCCGTAGGTGCACTCGAAGACAGCGGCATACATACCATAGCTGGCAATGATTCCCGGGGCGATAAACTCGATGTAGCTACCGCCATTTACCAGGCCGATGAATGCCCCGAGGCCGAAGCCCATGGCCAGCAGGATTATCATCGGCTCGGCTACAGCGCCGGGCAACTCCGAGTGCCATAGCCTGAAGAATACGTCCCGGTTGCGCTGCCAGACCCTGATGAATCGCCAGGAAAAGGTTTTCATTCTACCAAAGACCTCCCTGTGAGCCTCAGAAAGACATCCTCCAGCGAAGCCGCCCTGCTCCGTATTGTCCCGGGAAGGTCCCGCAGCGGCCCTTTTGCCCCGTCCGGCTCGATGTGGAATACGTGAATCCTGCCGAGCAGAGCCTCGAACTCAAGGCCCCGTTTCTTAAGCTCCCCGACCATTTCCTCCCGCTTTGCCGGCTCGACTTCAATCTCGAATATCTCTTTCCCGATGTATTTCTGGACCAGTGTGCGGGGAGCATCGAGGGTTATTACTCTGCCCTGGTGCATGATAGCCACGCGGTCACAGAGGGTGGCAGCCTCCTCCATGTTCTGGGTGCACAGAATGAGGGTCACTCCCCCGGACTTTTGCTCGGTGAGCTTGTTCCACATCATGTATTTGGCCTGCGGGTCGAGGCCGACGGTCGGCTCGTCTAGGATGAGGATTCTGGGCATGTTGAGCAGCCCTCTGGCAATCAGCAGTCGCCGTTTCATGCCGCCGGAAAGCTCATCGATGCGGCTCCTCAGCTTGCTTTCCAGCTCGAAGGCTTTCAGCAGCTCCATGCTGCGTTTGCGCGCCTCGTCCCTGGGTATGGCGAAGTAGCGGGCGAAGGTCATCAGGTTCTGGAGCACCGTCAGGTCGGGGTCGAGGTTGTTGACCTGCGGAACGACGCCGAGGGCGGCCTTGATTTCGCGCGAGTGTTTTTCGAGGTCTTTCCCGAGCACCCAGATTTTGCCCTCCGTGGGCGGCGAGACGGCGGTGAGCATCCTGATGAGGGATGTCTTGCCGGCGCCGTTGACCCCCAGCAGGCCGAAGCATTCTCCGTCTTCGACCTCCAGGCTGACGTCATTCACCGCCACCAGGTCTTTGAATTTCTTGGTCAGATGTTCAGTTTTGATGATTGGCATGGGTAAGTCCTGGGGATTATTTGGCCTAAGGTTAATCATATCAAGTTGGGGCGGAGGGGACAAATGCACGCAGCAGTCAGCTTTCAGACCTCCCCGCCCTGCCTCTGAGGATAAATTCCAAATACCAAACTCCAAGCACCAAACAATAACCAAATTTCAAAAACCAAATACTAAACATAATACGCAAAACAAAACAAATAAAAAATCAAAAACAATTCCGATTTTCAGGCACGAAAACCAAAGAATTACGCACGAATTGTTTTACCAAAAACAAATACCTCAATCCTTATGCAAGTTTTCTATCACAGCGGGAGGATGTTGCCCCAACCGTTGCCCAGGCGGATTAATGATGCGGTGGGAAGGCACACCTACATTGTCAGGAAGAAAGCCAACAGGAAGGCCCATTTCAGCAGCCGCCAGGAAAGTTTTTTCCATGGTGCGCTGCAGGGCTTCTCCCGGCTTGACCTTTTCTGTGTATTTAGCCTGGGTACGCATGAGTCGATTGAGCGCAAGGATGGCCTGAGAAAAATCTTTCATATTTCGAGGGTCAGCTTCCAACAGGGACTTTAATTTGAACCTTAGAAGGGCGATTTCTTCATCGAGACCGCCAATAGAGGCCGCGAGTTGAAGGTCTCTTTTGTCCTTGCGTTTGAGGGCAAGGGAGTAGTAGCTGTGTTTGCGGGCGTTCTGGTTGCCGCGCGGGGCACCGCGCTTGTGGTTTGCGTTTCTCTCATCCATAATACAACCTCACTGATGGAATTTTAGCGGGGGAGCTTATATAATAGAACATATGTACTTAAAATGTCAAGAGGATTTTGTCGTAAGTTTCAAGCTGCGCTTGAAAGGCGGATATTTAAGTGGTGGGTTACGGATTGCTTCGTCCGCCTCAGGCGGACTCGCAATGACATGAGGTGGTGTGGTGGGTTATTCTCCGGCTGAAGGACTGCACCCACCCTATCAACTGAGTAATATTTTTGCTTGCGCGGCCAAAACCCCGCCCCTGGTTACGGGAGAGACGATTTTTTGCTTGCGCAAAAAACAAATGCCAAACAAAGCGAATCAAAGGCAAAAAAAGAGGGAACAAATACCTGCCCCAAATGCCGGAGCAACAGCGTGAGGATGATGGAGAGAACTAAAGGAGGCGATATATATGGTTCGAATCCAACTTGGGCTACCAATTTGGTAATAACGTTACCTCAAATTAGCTTCAAATAATCTCCCTTCCCCCAAAAACCTTATTCAGCTTGAATTCAACAATTGGTAATCATATTACCTGTGGTAAAATACATAGAGAGAGTTTGTCCTGTGTGACTTATAGTTGACTACTTTGAAACACAATGAAGTGTAAATTCTGTGGCAACGAAACTGACCTCATAAAAGCACACATTATTCCTGCTGGCTTATTTCGGCGTCTGCAGCGAGGTAAAAAGCCTTTGGAGATGATTACAAATAAAGCCGGTGAATATACTAAGAGGAGACCTGTGGGAGTGTATGACAGCACTATTGTCTGTAGCAAGTGTGAGAGTATCTGGCAAGAATGGGATAACTATGCACAACTACTACTAGCCGATAAACCCAGCAATTGGCGAGTAAGATATCACAACAGTAGAGAGATTTGCTATATAGTAGATAATTACGACTATAGGAAGCTGAAGTTATTCTTCATCTCAAGGTCTGGAGAGCATCTATTTCTAGCCAGCCATTCTTTTCGAAGATCTCTCTGGGCCCGTTTGAAGACGTCGCAAAGAAGCATATCACAAACACTGATCCTGGCGGTAGTGATGTGTTCAGCGTGCACTTGGCTAAATTCGACCATCCTTTAGCAAAGGTAATATTAGACCCCCACGAAGAGAAATATTCCAACGTAAATTACCTTCGCTTTTACCTAGCTGATTATATCGCCTACATAAAGGTTGACAATAAGCCAGCTCCAATGCCGTATTCTCAAATCGCATTGGCTGATAATAAGCCTTTATACATAATCTGCAGAGATTTCGAACGAAGTAAAGAACTCAAATTGATGGTAAATATGGCTAATCAGCAAGCCAAACGGCTGTATTAAGTAATTCACCCTTATGTTTTATAAAGAACAATGAGCCCCTTCAAAGCTGGTATCAATTCCTTCTTCTCAAACACCAGTTCGGAATGCTTCCAATGTGGGCTACCAAATTTGGTAATAACGTTACCACAAACTAGCTTCAGAAAGTCCTTCCCCTCTAAAATCTTTGTTCATTTTGAATTCACCGACTGGTAATTATGTTACCTAAATTACCTAATCTGGCTCACTACAACTTCATCTTGCGGACACTC
>JACPPQ010000059.1 GCA_016190925.1 Chloroflexota bacterium
ACCTCAGAAGCCTGGGTTTCCCCCCTTTCGCAAAGAGCCTGTCCCGTACCTGATACGGGATTGATGTGGGGCTGGAATCCAGCCATCCTCGACTTGTCATTCCAGCGTAGGCTGGAATCCAGCGGAGGTGGGGGAACAAGGTCTGGATTCTGGCTCCCGTATCGCGGTGCGGGACAAGCTTCGCCAGAATGACAGCAAATCAAACGCGCTATTTTCAGCCTGCAATCTCGCTATACAAATCCTTCCACTCAGGGTTTTTCTCTTCGATTATCCTGAGTTTCCAACTCCTGTGCCAGACCTTTAACTGTTTTTCGCGCTGGATAGCAGATTCCACACTTTCACACTGTTCATAATAGACAAGAGTATGCACTTTATATTTCTCGGTAAACCCTTTGACAAAATCATTTTTATGCTCCCAGACTCGTCTGACTAGGTTGTTAGTAATACCGGTGTAGAGTGTCCCATTACGCCTGCTTGCCAATATATAGACATAATAAGTCTTCAATGCACCTCTTCTGGATTCTGGCCTACGCCAGAATGACAGTTTTACTGTTTTCGGGTAAACCCCGCCAAAAATGTCATTGCTGCGAAAATAGTATTTTTACTTCGCTCTATATATCATTCCCAGCGTCCTTCGGGGAAGGCGAATCCATCCCCCTTTTTTGTCATTCCAGCGCAGGCTGGAATCCAGTGGGATGGTATAACTGGATTCTGGCCTACGCCAGAATGACAGTCATTGTAACTTTTTTGTTTTCGGACGCCCTCAGAAGTCCGGGTTTCCTACTTCCCCGTCACATCCTCTATCGCCAGCAGGATTCTATCCGTATCACCACGCGGGTCACGCAGGCGGCGGGCATTAAGCAGCATACGCCGGTGTCCTATCCTCGGAAAATCGTGCTCAACCTCGAAGTCTTCTATCGTTTTGTCACCGGACAGGATTCCCCCCAGCAGCTTCCTGAGAGGCGGTATATCCCACTGGCGGTTGCCCAGCTCGTAGACCAGCCTGCCCTCCGTATTCCCGGGGTCTGTCTTGAACGCACGGTAAAAAGAACGGCCGGCCGAAACTACCTTGAGGCCGGCATCCAGGACCAGCAGTGGCTCACGCACGGTATCCACTATTTCCCCGGCGTATTCCGCAGCGGATTTAAGGCTTGCCTCCAGTTTCTTCTGCCGGGTGATATCGATAAAGGACATGACCACCCCGGCAATGACGTTTTCGGCAGTGCGATACGGGTGGATGCGCAGGGAATACCATTTCCCGTCCCTGGTTTCCATCTCCTCGACTATGGGAACAAGCGAGTTCATCACTTTCGCTGCGTGCTCTGACAGTTTGTTGAGCTTGAAAGAGGAGGTAACATGGTCTACCGGCCGGCCGACGTCTGACTCTATGAGATTAAAAACTTCCGTAGCCGCCGGGGTATAGCGCTCGATTTTGAAATCTTCATTCAGAAAGATGGTGGCGATGCCGGTGTTATTGAGCAGGTTATTCATGTCATCCTTTACGGCGCTAAGCTGGTCTATCCTGCCCTGGTGTTCGGTATTCACCGTCATCAGCTCTTCGTTTACGGACTGCAGTTCCTCTCGAGAAGTCTCGAGTTCCTCATTGGTGCTTTGCAGCTCCTCGTTGGTGGACTGGTACTCCTCGTTGGCGGAGCGCAGCTCCTCGTTGGCGGTCTCAAGCTCCTCGACAGTGCTGCGCAGGCTTTCACGGGTATACTGTAGCTCCTGCTCCAGCTCGGTTATCCTGGCGTCGGTTTCTTCGGTGCCCTTCCTCCTTTTTTTCTTAATCTCGGCAACGTCCTGGAAGACCACCACCAGGCTGCCGCGTGGCAGAGCGGTTGCCGGTCTCACGGTTATCTTGAGGAGCTGGGAATCACCGTTGTGCTTTACCCTGACTCCCTCCCGGACCACCTCTTTCTGGCGGGTGATAGATTCCTGGATGGCGGATGCCAGCGCGGTTCCCACGCCCGGCCGGGCCATATCGATGATGCGCTGATTCGGCGCCCCCTCGGGCAGCTCCAGGTACTTGGAGGTCTGCCCGTGCACATAGACAATCTGGTGCTTCTCATCCAGCAGCACCGCCGGCGGCAGCGCCTCCAGCAGCGTTTTTTCCGCAAGGCACAACCGTTCCCCTTCCCGTCCGGCTCCGGCCATCACCTCTGCGTTCCTGAGGAGGGCCAGCCTTCCCGAAAAAGGCGGAACTTCAGGGATGTTGATTTCGATGGGCCTGGCAACCGCCTGGTATATCCTCCATTTGCGGTCCAGTACCATGAACAGGTCATTGAACTCCCCGATGGTCTCGGCCGTTCCCAGAAAGAGGAGCCCGTTCTTGTACAGGGCATAGCGCAGCACCGGAAAGAGCTTCTTTTGCAATTCGCCGCTGAGGTAGATAAGAAAGTTGCGGGAGGAAATGAGGTCCATGCGGGAGAACGGAGGGTCGGCTAAAGCGTCCTGGACGGCGAAAATCACCTTTTCCCTGATTTCCTTCTTGATTTGAAACTGGTCGTCCTTGCGCACAAAGTATCTTTTCAGGCGTTCCGGGGAGACATCGTCAGCGACGCTTCCCGGATATATGCCGAGTCGCGCCACATGGATGGCGTCTGCGTCTATATCGGTCCCGAAAACCTGCATCTCGAAGTGGCGGTCCGTCTCTCTCATGCACTCATCCATAAGTATGGCGATGGAGTAAGCCTCTTCACCGGTAGAGCAGCCCAAAACCCAGGCCCGGATTGTGCTCCCTTCATCCCTCAGGGAGAGCAGTTCCTTCAGCTTTTCCTTGAGAGCCACAAAGGCCTCCGGGTCCCGAAAGAAGCTGGTCACGTTGATAAGGAAGTCCTTGAACAAGGCATCCGCCTCTACGGGGTTATTCTGCATGTAGCGGAGATAATCGCCCATGTTATCAATCTGGTTGACACCCATCCTCCGCTCGATGCGGCGGTTGATGGTAGAGAGCTTGTAGCCGGAGAAATCATGCCCGCTTTTGGCGCGGACAAGGGAGAGCACTTTCTGGAATTCGCTGGAGGCCACGGGCTTCTCTTCATGTAGCACGCGAACGCGTTTTCCATAGGACTTCTTGACATACTCGATCAACTTTTCCGGCAGTTTATCCGACGGCAGGGAAAAATCGGCCGCGCCGCTTGCCTGGACCGAGCGCGGCATGCCGTCATACCTGGCCGTATCCGGGTCCTGAACCATGACCATGCCGCCCTCTGCCTTGACCGCCCTGGCCCCGATAACACCGTCCGTGCCGGTACCTGAAAGAACAATACAGATAGAGCGCTCCTTTTCGTCAACCGCCAGAGAGCGGAAGAAAAGGTCTATATTGTGCGCCAGGCCCGGACGGGAAGGTTGCTCGATGAGCTGCAGGGTGCGATGCATGATGGTCATATTCTTGTGCGGGGGAATGATGTAGACATGGTCAGGCTCTACCCTTTCGCCGTCCTTGGCCTCGGAGACGGGTATCTGGGCGGTGCGTTTCAGCAGGTCGGGCATGGCGCTGGTGTGGGTGGGGTCCAGGTGCTGCACGATTATGAATGCTATTCCACTGTCTGGAGGAACATGGTTCAGGAATTGCCCCAGGGCTTCCAATCCCCCGGCAGACGCCCCTATCCCGACTATAGGGAAGACATATTTCATGCCCTCCTTACCGCCGGTATCGCCCCTTTTCGACTTCACGTCGGTGGGCTGCTCCTGGCTGAACCCCGGTTCTTTGCCTACAGACTCGCTTCTATTTTTTGCAGCCATGTTTCACCACGCTCCAGGAAAGCTCCTCAGGCTGGGTTGGCTCAAAAATTACCTGGTGTCGCAGAAGAATCCGTTCAGATATTATACCATAAAGCCATTACTACAATTGTAAAGCAAGCCCCTCCTTCACTGAAGTTACGGAGGGCAAGCAGGGTTAAGCCTACCCCTTTGGAAGCACCTTGCTGCCATAGGCAATAACCGATTCTATTCCAGCCACGAGTTCGGAGAAATCCTTTCGATAAATCTCAAAGTATTTTTTCATCTCTGTGATAGCATACTGCTTTTGTTCCGAGGTAGCAGGTTCAGTATAACGTCCCTCAATCAATAGTGAAACGTCGCTCTTTATCGCCCTCTGAAAGTGTTCCTGCCTGGCGTACGTGCTCTTGATTTGCAAATCGAGTTCATACCGCGCCTGCACACAGGCGTTAAGTATTTCCCAAACTGCAATTTGCGGGCTGAGGTTGCGGGGTTGTTCCTCCGTATCAAGTTTGCCGGTCCTGGCCAGTGAATTTGCCGCACCCAGGTGCGCTATGGCTCGAGAAAATGAATCTGCCTTCCATCGGAGCTCCCAAATTTTGTCGCCGGTGGAAATGGTCCAATAATTAGCGTGCGTTTGGTCAGAAAACGAATATGCCCACCACGGGTATTTTTGCATCAACCTCGTTGCTCGCCTGTAAACCTCCGGCACGTCAGAGGACAGCCTCAGCAATACAGCAGCGGGGTCCGGGGGTGGTTCCGGCGACAACGGGGGTGATGGTGCGGGTGTCGAGTTGGTAGCGGCTTTCGGCTTTGGTGTTACGGCAGGTTTCCGGTTTGTCTTTTCGGATTGAGATGGAACAGGTGATGTCGGGCTAGCCGATGGTTTCGATGCCGGGGAGGGTGGGCGCGCCGATGGGGCTGCTCTAATTGGTTGCTTCTGACAACCACTTGCCGCAAGGAAAAGCAAGATTGACAGGGCTATTATAAAAAATGGCGACTTCATTGTTACGGCGCTCCAATTCGGTGAGTAACCCCAGGTTTGCCCTTTCATCTGTCGATTCGTTTTCTTTTACGGATGCTGGCAGCTAATTTCTACCACCTAATTTCCAGTGTAGCACAATTGAAAAAGGTGTCAATAAGCCGGCATTTAATTTCATTACCCAGAAAATAGGGTTCTCCCTTCCCCCTGTGTCATTCTCCGCGCAGGCGGAGAATCTAGGGGTAGGAAAACGAGGTCTGGATTCTGGCCTTCGCCAGAATGACATCTTATATCAAGCGCACTATTTTCATCCTTCGTGGTGCTGGCTGCAAGCCAGAATGGAGGATTACCCAGAAAATAGAGGCTTAGTTAGAGTTGGGAGATTTGAAAATCCCTCTCAATCTCCCCCGTATCAATCCCGTATCAAGTACGGGACAGGGCACGGGGC
>JACPPQ010000061.1 GCA_016190925.1 Chloroflexota bacterium
GTCTATACTTAAGTTAATTAAATACATAAAAAGCTTTGAGCGAGACTAGTAAGCCTCCAGCGGGATTCAGAGAGCCGGGTAAGGTGTGAGCCGGTATCAGCGCGGAAGCCGAATGGACTCGGGAGCCGCAGACCGAAAGGGTAGCTGAGTAGGTCTTGCCGGAGTGAGCACCGTTAACAAAGCTCAGGGTATCGTCCGCCTCTGGTGGGCCGTACCTGATAGAGATGGTTGCCATTATTTCGGGCAACTAACCAGGGTGGTACCGCGAAGGTTTAGCCCCTCGCCCCTATGGGCGGGGGGTTTTTTGTTTTATCCGGAGGTTGTATTTGGATGGCATTCCTACGGAAATAGGTATTCTATATTGTCACCCTGAGCGAAGCGAAGGGTCTCGGTGAGGAGAGGCATCCCGTCTTCCATCCACCCCACCCCGAGATTCTTCAATCGCTTCGCTCCTTCAGAATGACAGTAGAACGAGGAGGTGTAAGCCATGTACTATCCAACACTCGAAGAGGTCAAAAAGCTGAGCGGGCGGGGCAACATGGTGCCCATTTACAAAGAAATTGTGGCCGACCTGGAAACACCTGTATCTGCTTTCTTGAAGGTCAACCGGGGAGGCTATTCCTTTCTCCTGGAAAGCGTCGAGGGGGGACAGAGAATAGCCCGCTACAGCTTCATCGGCACCGAGCCGTACCGCGTGCTCAAAGTCAGGGGAGAGGACAAAACCGATTCGCTTCCCCTCGTTGCCGAGGAGCTGGGCAAGTATAAGATGGTGCCCGTTGGCGACCTGCCGAGGTTCTGCGGCGGCGCGGTGGGCTACCTGGCCTACGAGGCCGTCACCCGCTTCGAAGAATTGCCTTCTCCTGCTGCCGACCCTCTCGGCCTGCCGGAGGCGCTGTTCATGTTCGTGGACACCATGCTGGTCTTCGACCACGTCAAGCACAAAATCAAGGTCTTGAGCCACGTTCGGCTGAACGGAAATATTGACGAAGCGTACCGGCAGGCGGTGGAGAAAATTGACGACCTGGTGGACCGGCTCAACCAGCCGCTCAAGCCATCGAGTCATTCGAGGCATGTTTTATCACTTGGTAAAAGTCAGCCGCTCACATCCAATTTCTCGAAAGAAGAGTTCGGAAAAGCAGTGCACAAGATAAAGCGATATATCACGGAGGGCGAGGCCATCCAGGTGGTGCTCTCGCAGCGACTGGCACAGCCTACGGATGCAGCTCCCTTTGAAATCTACCGCGCGCTGCGCAGCATCAATCCGTCGCCCTACATGTTTTTCCTGGACTTCACCGATTTTCACATCATCGGCGCGTCACCGGAAATGCTGGTGCGGGTGGAGGATGGCAATGTGATGACCCGTCCCCTGGCCGGGACCAGGCCGCGCGGCAAGACTCCAGAAGAGGATGCTGCATTGGAACAGGAGCTGCGCAACGACGAAAAGGAGCGCGCCGAGCACATCATGCTGGTGGATTTAGGGAGAAACGACATCGGGCGGGTGAGCCAGCCGGGCACGGTGAAGGTCAGCGAGCTGATGGATGTCGAGCGCTACTCCCATGTGATGCACCTGGTCACTCATGTGCAGGGCAAGCTGCGGTCGGACATGACCGCCTTCGATGCCCTGCGCGCCTGCTTTCCCGCCGGAACGGTGTCCGGCGCACCCAAAGTCCGCGCTATGGAAATCATCGCTGAGCTTGAGCCGGAGAAGCGGGGGCCTTACGCCGGGGCGGCGGGCTATCTGTCATTCTCGGGTAATATGGATATGGCCATTGCTATCAGGACCATGGTGATGACGCGGGGCATCGCCTATACCCAGGCGGGGTGCGGCATTGTCTACGATAGCGTCCCTGAAAAAGAGTATGAGGAGTCAATGAATAAGGCGCGGGCGCTGCTCAAGGCCATCGACCAGGCGGAGCAGGCCAGCCGTGCCCTGGAGGAGAGCCATGCTGCTACTGATTGATAACTACGATAGTTTCACCTATAATCTGTTCCAGTACCTCAGCGAGCTGGGTGAAAAGGTGATAGTCGTGCGCAACGACAAAACGACCATTGCGGAGATTGAAAAGATGAAGCCGGAGCGCATCGTTATATCTCCGGGGCCGTCCACGCCCCTGAATGCGGGCATCTCCAACGATGTCATCAAACACTTCGGAAGCAGGCTGCCGCTGCTGGGTGTGTGCCTGGGTCACCAGTGTATTGGGGTGAGCTATGGCGGGCAGTTCGGGCAGGCGCCGGTAATCATGCACGGCAAATCTTCACAGATACATCACACCGGCAAGGGGGTGTTTGCCGGGCTCCCGAATCCCTTCTCCGCCATCCGCTATCACTCGCTGATGGTCAAACGGGAGGGGCTTCCCGATTGCCTGGAGGTCACTGCCTGGACAGACGACGGCACCATCATGGGCCTGCGCCACAAAGAGCACCCGGTGCAGGGCGTCCAGTTCCACCCGGAGTCCTTCATGACCGAGGCGGGGAAGGACGTGCTGAGGAATTTTCTGAGCGTAAACGACAAGAAAGGATAGCGGTGCGTCTCCCTTTCATAAAGGGAGAGTGAGAGGGATTTCATACCCCGGTATGGGTAGGGTGGAAAAAAGGACACATGAATGAACGGAGAAAACAATGGGTAATGTAAACGCAGTATTGTTGATAGCAGGAATTCTGTTTGTCTTTGGTTTTGCGATTGGCTTGCTGTTTTGGATTACGAAGTCAGGCGTCATTTCCGGCAAAGCCAGGACCCCTGTTCGGCTTATCGGTCTTTTGTTTATTCTGCTTGTGACCGGTTTCCTGCTTATTAACCTGCGAAACATATCAACCCCTGACCGATGGGTGAACTTGTCACTGACAGCAGGTCTTGTAGGCATGACTGCTTTATATGCCTCCATAACATTCAAGCAGGCAGAAGAGATGAGGCAACAGAGGTTCACGACGTCACAACCCCTTGTATTTCCAGACTTTAGTGAGGCTAGATTCCCTAAGCCAGGGCGGATCTTGTTTGTCAATTTGGGCAGTGGGCCTGCTTTGGACTTGAAGATTACGTTTGCTTATTGTACCCCTGAGCAAGTGAAGCGTGAGTGGATTGAGCGTAAAGGGCCATTTTATTCCATGGCATCAATAGGAAACCCTAACTGGAGTATCGTCAGGGCTAGTGACAGGGTTTCATGCCAGCCGGATTTAGCAAACACCAACAAAGGAAACGTTGGAACAGCTGTTAGTGAGTACTCAGATATATATGGTCGACGCTTTTTAACAGGTTGGGGATACCGGTTTGAGGAAGATGGTGAAGGAAGCCTCATTATGCAATCTACTGAGCCACTTTATCCTGTAGTAAGAGAAGTAGGTGGTGAGAAATGATTAAAGAATCTCTTACATCATTAATATCCGGCAAATCGCTCTCAATGGATGAAGCTGCTCAGGTTATGGATGAAATAATGCGCGGGGAGGTCACACCGGCGCAGTTCGGGGCGTTTGTCACTGCTCTCAGGATAAAGGGTGAGACCGTTGAGGAAATCGCCGGGCTGGCTAAGACCATGCGCTCCAAAGCCATACCAGTGAAATGTGATGGCCAGGTGGTTGACACCTGCGGCACTGGGGGTGACGGCATGAGGACTTTCAACATATCAACTGCCGCCGCCTTTGTGGCCGCCGGGGCCGGACTCAAGGTTGCCAAGCACGGCAACCGCGCCATGAGCAGCCAGTCCGGCAGCGCGGATGTTCTGGAAGCCCTCGGAGTAAAAATAGACCTCACCGCCGAACAGGTAGGGAAGTGCATCTGCGAGGTGGGCATCGGCTTCATGTTCGCCCCCCTCTTCCACCCGGCGATGAAGTATGCCTCCGGCCCGCGCAAGGAAATCGGCTTTCGCACCGTCTTCAACATCCTCGGCCCGCTGACCAACCCTGCGGGCGCTGCTGCCCAGGTGGTCGGCGTCTTTGACGGGGCTTTAGTCGAGAAAATGGCGAAAGTGTTGCAAAGTCTGGGCGCTCAGCATGCCCTGGTGGTTCACGGCGAGGACGGCCTGGATGAAATCACCGTCACCGGCAAGACGCAGGTCTGCGAGCTTAAAAATGGTAAACTTAAAAGCTACAGCATCAGCCCGGAAGATTTCGGCTTGTCCAGGGCTGAGCCGGGCAGTTTGAAGGGTGGCACCGCCGCTGAAAATGCCGTCGTAGTGCGCCGTGTCCTGTCCGGAACGCCAGGTCCGCAGCGTGACGTGGTGCTGATGAACGCCGCGGCGGTCTTGCTCGCTGGAGATAAAGTTGAGACAATAGCGCAGGGACTTGCCCTGGCGAAAAAAGTGCTCGATAATGGTAGTGCGCTGGAAAAGTTGGAACGTCTGGCACAGTTCAGCCACAGCGTAGGCACTTAAGAAATCTCCCTTTTGACTCTCCTTCACAAAAGTTGCGGAGGGCAAGCAGGCACAGGGTGAACGGATTTTTAAGAAGCCGCTCGTGGTGAGCTTGTCGAACCATAGCGGCCGTGGATAAGTGTAAATGGGCTTTTGGGTGTATATGCTTGAATGTGCTGACGGGAGTTATTATACTGGTCACACTGATGAATTAGAAAAACGTTTAGCACAGCATGAGCAAGGAGACCTCAAATGCTATACGTCTACCAGACTTCCTGTGAAACTGGCATTTTGTTGCGAATTTTCGAGTCGGTATGAAGCCCTGGCAAGAGAACGGCAAATTAAAGGCTGGTCACGCCATAAAAAACAAAGTTTGATAAAAGGAGATTGGGCCAGCCTGGTAAAGTATTCTAAGAGTAAAAAGGCTCACCCTTCGACAGGCTCAGGGTGAACGGAAATAATTAAAAACGTTCGTGGTGAGCCTGTCGAACCACGCACGCCTAATAGTCAGGTATTTTTGCGTAGACTCACCCTTCGGCAGGCACAGGGTGAATGGGAATCATCAGGGAGTTACTAAATGATTTTGGACAACATCGTTGCCGATAAACGGCTTGAACTGGAATCGAGGAAGGCCAGCATGCCGCTGTCGAATCTCAGGATGGCGACTCTCGGTCAGTCCCGACCGCTCGACTTCGCCTCGGCATTGCGCGGCAACCGCGTCCGGCTCATCGCCGAGGTCAAAAAGGCGTCGCCCTCGAAGGGCGTTATCCGGGAGAACTTCGACCCGGTGGAAATCGCCCGCGTCTATGCCGATAACGGCGCTTCCGCCATATCCGTCCTGACCGAATCGAAGTATTTCCAGGGTAGCATCGACTACCTGAGGGACATCCGGAAAGCGCTGGGAGAAAGGTTGCCGCTGCTGCGCAAAGACTTCATCTTCGATACGTACCAGGTCTATGAGTCCCGCGCTTATGGCGCCGACAGCCTGCTCCTCATCGTAGCTATACTATCGCCGCGGGAGCTGCACGATTTGCTCTGGCTCAGCCGCGGGCTGGGCATGGAATGCCTGGTCGAGGTGCACAAGAAAGCCGAGCTTGAGGTAGCCCTGAAAAGCGGAGCGAAAATCATCGGCATCAACAACCGCGACCTCTCGACTTTCGAGGTTGACCCCGACATCACCCGGCGGCTGCGTCCTCTCATCCCGCAGGACCGCATTGTGGTCAGCGAAAGCGGCATCAGGAACCGGAGCGATATGGACAGACTGGCCGATTGGCGAGTTGATGCCGCGCTGGTGGGCGAATACCTGGTATCCGCCCCGGACATTAAAGCCAGGATGAGGGAGCTGCTGTGACCAGGGTCAAGATTTGCGGACTGATGGAGGTCGAGCACGCTCTGGCAGCGGCTGAAGCCGGCGCCGATTATATCGGAACGATACTTGCGCCCAGCAAGCGTCGGATTTCGCCGGAAAAAGCATCGCAGATAGTTGATGCTGTCAGAAAGCTGAAGAAACGTCCGAAGGTTGTCGGTGTCTTCGTCAATTCTTCGGCAGAGGAGGTTAACCGCATCGCCGAGGAGTGCAAGCTGGACCTGGTGCAGCTCAGCGGCGATGAGTTCTGGGACTACTGCCGTAATATCGCAAAGCCAATCATCAAGGTGATTCACGTCCGGGGAGATAAAACAATCGGGGAAGTTATGCTCGAGATAGAAAAGGGGTACAGGCTGTCTCTAAAGCAAGACCCCATTGTCATGCTGGACTCGCATGATGCCAGTGGGCGGTATGGAGGAACGGGACGGAAGTTCGACTGGCAACTGGCAAAAGAGGTCTCGGCCAGGTTTCCAATTATGGTTGCCGGTGGACTTGACATAACTAATGTCGGTCAATTGTTGAGGCAGGTCCACCCCTGGGGCGTCGACGTCTCAAGCGGGGTGGAGACTAATGGCGTCAAGTCTATTGAGAAAATAAAGGATTTTATCAAGACTGTGAGGTCAATAGATGGTCAAGAAGGGGGTGGCTATGCTGCCCGATAACAGGGGTTACTTCGGGGACTACGGGGGAAGGTTCGTCCCCGAAACGCTGGTGCCCGCCGTTGACGAGCTGATGGCAGCCTACGAAAGTATAAAAGAAGATACCGCCTTCTGGTCTGAGTTCGAGACCCTGTCACGCGAATATTCAGGCAGACCGACTCCTCTCTACGAGGCGGAGCGTCTCACCGGGCACTGCGGCGGCGCTCGTATTTTTCTCAAGCGGGAAGACCTGTGCCACACCGGCGCCCACAAAATCAATAATGCCCTGGGACAGGGACTTCTGGCGCGGAGAATGGGCAAGAAGAGAATCATCGCCGAAACCGGGGCGGGACAGCACGGGGTGGCCACCGCTGCCGTGTGCGCCAAGCTCGGCCTCAAATGCATCATCTACATGGGCGAGGAGGATGTGCGCCGCCAATCGCTCAACGTCTTCCGCATGAAGCTCATGGGCGCTGACGTGAGAACGGTCTGCGTCGGAAGCTGCACGCTGAAGGATGCCATCAACGAGGCCATGCGCGACTGGGTGACCAACGTCGTGGACACATACTACCTGCTCGGCTCGGTGGTGGGACCGCACCCATATCCCGCTATGGTGCGCGATTTTCAATCGGTTATCGGCAAAGAGACCAGGCAACAGTCACTGGAAAGGCTGGGACGCCCTCCAGATTACATCATCGCCTGTGTCGGCGGCGGCAGCAACGCCATGGGCATCTTCCATCCCTTTCTGGATGACAAAAACGTAAAGCTCATCGGGGTGGAAGCGGCAGGCAAGGGGCTTGAGACGGACAAGCACGCCGCAACCCTGGCTGCCGGTAGGGTGGGAGTGCTCCACGGCTCGAAATCGTACGTTCTCCAGGACGCTGCCGGGCAAATCTGGGAAACACACAGCATCTCTGCCGGACTGGACTATCCGGGCGTTGGCCCCGAGCACAGTTATCTGAAGGATACCGGGCGCGCTACATATGTCACGGTGACCGATACCCAGGCGCTCGATGGCTTCAAGCTGCTCTGCGCTACGGAGGGAATCCTCCCGGCACTGGAATCGGCTCATGCGGTGGCTTATGCTTCTACAATGGCGGGTACGCTGGAAAAAGATAAAATCATCGTAATCAATCTAAGCGGGCGTGGCGACAAAGATATGGGCATTGTGGCCGGGGCGCTGGGGGTGAAGCTGTGAGCCGTATCGATTCCGCCTTTGCCCGAAAAGGGCACAAAGCTCTAATTCCCTACGTTACCGTGGGCTATCCCAGTGTCGAAGCTACCCTCAAGGTGGTGCCGCTTCTCGCGCAAAACGGCTGCGACATCGTGGAGCTTGGTATCCCCTTCTCCGACCCGCTGGCTGATGGAGCTACCATCCAGAAGGCCAGCTTCCATGCCCTGCAAAACAGTGTAACGCCGCAGCTCTGCCTTGATGCGGCCAAACAACTGAGAAAAACTGTTGACATACCGCTCGTATTTATGACTTACTACAACCCGGTGTTCAGCTATGGCTTCGAGAAGTTCTGCCGCGCCTGCCATGACTCCGGCGTCGATGGCCTCATCATCCCTGACCTGCCGCCGGAGGAAGGCTCGGAGCTCGAGTCTGTCACCCAAAAGTACGGCATCGACCTCATTTACCTGCTGGCCCCCACCAGCACTGAGGAACGTATCAGGCTGGTGGCGAGGAAGTCGCGGGGGTTCATCTACATGGTATCCGTCACAGGCGTGACCGGCGCAAGGAACAATCTGTCAGCCAACCTGGAAGAGTTTGTATCCAGAGTCAGGAAGCTCGCCAATCAGCCGCTCTGCGTGGGCTTCGGCATATCCACTCCGGAGCAGGCTGGACGTGTCGCACGCATCGCCGATGGTGTGATTGTCGGCAGCCGCATAATCCAGCTTATGGAAGAAGATGATTCTCTTTCAAAGGTTGAGGAGTTTGTTAAGGGATTAAGGGAAGTGCTGGACACTTATTCGAGTTTATAAAGCTGGGCGGTACTGGACGATAGACAGAACTCGGACGTTTGAGTTGTCTTTATCCTGCATTGAGCATATTCTTATTTGTGAAACTCTGCTATAATTTGGATGATTGGATTCGTACAGGCAGGGGTGTTGAAAATGGAAGCAATGAAATTTGTCTACTATCAGGAAAATGACCTTTGGATAGGTTGGCTCGAGGAATATCCTGATTACAGGAGTCAGGGCAAGACTCTGGATGAGCTTAAGGAGAACCTCAAGGACATTTACCAGGACATCAGCGCCGCAAAGATTCCCCACGTCCGCAGATATGGGGAACTCGTGGTCGGATGAAGAGAGTAGACCTTATCAGGAAAATCGAAGGTTCGGGCTGTGTTTTGATTCGTCACGGTGGTAAACATGACTGGTATCAAAATCCAAACACTAAAGTCTCACAGCCTGTTCCACGACACCGAGAAATCGCCGACAGCCTGGCTAAGCATATCCTCAAGACGCTTAGCGATTAAACTGTACAATACGCAGAACCAGGACGTTTGAGGTAAGGTTCAGCTTATTGCCTGCGTAGACTTCCCCCTCGGGTTTCAACAACTTATACAGCTTTGATTAAACGCTTGACCGTTCGCTTGGGGCGTTTTCTTGTCAAATACTTTAAAGACCTTTAGTCCTATGCATTCCTGGATGATGTCATAGTCTCTATCTTTATGAAGAATAAACAAATCATTCTCGAGGCAAATAGCAGCAATAATACAATCAATGGTTGACCTGATCGTCTTGCCACTTTTCCTGCATTCCCTATAAATTCGGGCAGCATCTATGTAGGTAACGATGCCATTTGGCTCGTAAATTGGAAATTCCAGAAGGTAATTCCTAGTTATGTGAAACTTTTTATCCTCTCTTATTCCTTGAAGAATTTCCGCCAGGATTATCCCGGTAATGGAGATTTCTTCCTCATCTTCAATAAGTTTATGGAGTATCTGCCGTTCTGATGAATTTTCTCCTTTAAGAAAATCAATCCAGACGCTAGTATCGACAAGGATCATATTCTGCTTTTCCTTGTTTCTTCAAGTTTACCCGTCCACTCTACTTTTCCTTCAAGCTCAAGTATCTTCTTCCTCTTTAGCTTTCGCACAAGTTCCTCAACAGCGTAATTTACAAGGTCCTTTTTGGTCTTCTTATTGGTGAGTTTCATGGCCTCGTTGACAAGCTTTTCATCAAGCTCAATATTTGTCCTGCTCATAAGCGCTCTCCTTTTATTGCTATACACATAAAATAGCATAATAATGTGTATATATCAAGGGGTATCTGCATGAGTTCGCAAGGTGTTCACTGGGCGCTACTGCCCAATA
>JACPPQ010000004.1 GCA_016190925.1 Chloroflexota bacterium
CCGTACAGCAAGCGCTCGAAGGAGCGCCGGTTGGAGAGCGGGTGCTGATATATGACACTCCGGGATACCAGGAAGCGGTCACCCTCGCGGAGTTCCTTGCCGACCAGGGCAAGAAGGTCGAGATAGCGACGCCGTCCTCCCAGGTGGGACAGATGATAGGTTCGAGCCACCAGCCTCATGTGTGGCCGCTGTTGAGGAACAAAGGGGTTGTTTTCAGCGTTTTCACCTCGCTGAAAAAGATTTCCGGTAATGTGGTAACATTAGCCGACGTGCACACCCAACAGGAGCGGACGGTGGAAGTGGATACCGTGGTGATGTCCACAGGCTACCGGGCAAATGACAGCCTGTGGCGCACCCTTACGGGGCAAGTACCCGAGCTTTATGCCGCAGGGGACTGCTATTCTCCCAGGCGGGCGCTGGATGCTATCCACGAGGGATACAACACCGCCTTCAAAATATAGGCATAGACTGCGGATGAAGCAGGTGCGGACTTTTAGACTATGTTGAGCAAACAGCGTGTCGTGGTGGCTATGAGCGGCGGAGTGGACTCCTCCCTCGCAGCAGCCTTGCTGAAAGAGGCAGGCTACGAGACAATCGGCATCACTCTTCAAATCTGGCCGCAAGATGAGTCTTCCGAAGGGAAAAGGTTCGGGGGATGCTGCGGCGTAGAAGCGGTGGACGCGGCAAAATCCGTAGCCTACAAGCTGGGTATCCCTCACTATGTCCTCAATTTCCGGGAAGTTTTTGCCCGAACAGTCATCGAGGACTTCTGCAACGAGTACAGCCGCGGCAGAACGCCTAACCCCTGCATCAGGTGCAACCAGTACGTCAAATTCGACGCCCTCCTGGAGAAGACCAGGGCGCTGGACGCGGAGTTCCTGGCTACCGGGCATTATTCCCGGATTAAGCAGTCGCCGGAAGGTTACCGTTTGCTCAAAGGCGTAGACCAGGCCAAAGACCAGTCCTACTTCCTCTATACCCTGGGACAGCCGGAGCTGGAGCATCTGCTGATGCCTGTGGGTGATTTCCGCAAGACGGAGGTCAGGCAGCGAGCCGCCGCACTCGGTCTGCCTACCGCCACCAGACGCGAGAGCCAGGACATCTGTTTCATCCCCGATAACGACTACCGCTCGTTCATAGCCAAGCACGTTCCCCTACAGCCCGGCGATATTGTGGATGCCGAAGGCAATATTTTAGCCCGGCACAAGGGACTGGCACTGTACACTGTGGGGCAAAGGCACGGTCTGGGGCTTGCCGGCGGAAAGACCATGTTCGTGCTCAGGCTCGACACCTACAATAACAGACTGGTGGTAGGAACTGAAGAGCAGCTCCTCAGCGACAGGTTGATTGCCAGCCACCTGAGCTGGGTATCAGGCAAAGTCCCCGTAACTTCCGTGGATGTCACCGCCAAAATCCGCTACCGGTCGCCGGACGCCGCGGCTCACATCGTAAGCCGGAACGACATGGTTGAGGTTCAATTCCAGCAGCCGCAGCGCGCGGTTACTCCCGGTCAGGCGGTGGTGTTCTACCATGGAGAGGAGGTGCTGGGCGGGGGTATAATCGAAGACACCCAAACGGATACCGGATAAGCAGCCTTTCACGACTCGTGATATAATACAGAACATTACTTGTCATGTCATTGCGAGACTCCGACGAAGTCGGGTCGAAGCAATCTCAGCCCTAGCCTGAGTTTGGCGATTCGAAATTAATCAGTCAACTCCAGAGATTGCTTCGTTGTTACGCTCCTTGCAATGGCAGGAACGCAGAAGCTGTCGAAATTGCCGAACAATATACTCACACCTTCGTTCGCCGAAGAAAAGCTGCTAATGAGGCAGGGCTACAGGCGCATCGCCGGTATAGATGAGGCGGGGCGCGGTTCGCTGGCCGGCCCGGTGGTAGCGGCGGCGGTTATTCTGCCTCGTCATCTCAAAGCTCCCTGGCTCGAACAGGTCAGAGACAGCAAGCTGCTCACCACGGCCACGCGCGAGTCGCTTTTCCGTCCTATCGCCAGGGCAGCCCTGGCAGTGGGCATCGGGATTGTCTCCCACGAGATGATAGACAAGGTAAATATCCTGAATGCCACGCGCCTGGCGATGAAGCTGGCGGTGAACCGGCTTTCCCCTCCGGCGGACTCACTCCTAATCGACTACCTGCTCCTGCCCGGTGTGCCCCTCCCCCAGAAAGGGGTAACTGACGGCGACTCCCTGTGTTTATCTATCGCCTGCGCTTCAATCATCGCCAAGGTGGCCAGGGACCACATCATGATTAAGCTGGACAAAGCTTATCCGGGATACAAGCTGTCCCAGCACAAGGGTTACTGCACCGAGGAGCATGTCGCCTGCCTGCAAAGGCTGGGGCCGTCTCCCGTCCACCGCAAATCGTTCAACCCTCTGAGGGAAGAGCTTCAGATGGAATTAGAGGGATTTGACCGCATAGCATAATGAGCTTAAAATAATTCACAGTAATTGAGATAGAACGAATTAGCTAAAAGGAGTCAATCAGGGAGCCATGATAGTCAACATGAAAACAGGCGCCACAGCGGAAGAAATAGACGGCGTGGTGCAGAGGGCCAAGTCGCTGAAACTGGGGGTGCAGCTAAACCTGGGCACAGACAGGACAGTGGTCGCCATCCTCGGAAGCAACACCGGCAAAATATCCACCGACACCTTCGCCGTGCTTCCGGGAGTAGAGCAGGTCACCCGCATCATGAAACCCTACAAGCTGGCCGCGCGGGAGGTCAAGCCGCAGGACACCATCGTTAACATCAAGGGAGTAGAAGTCGGCGGAAAGCGCTTCGTAGTGATGGCCGGGCCTTGCGCCGTCGAGAGCAAAGAGCAGCTTTTCGAGGCAGCCCAGATAGTGACCAAGGCCGGGGCAAGCGTGCTGCGGGGCGGCGCTTTCAAGCCGCGCACTTCTCCGTTCAGTTTCCAGGGACTGGAGGAGGCCGGGCTAGAAATACTCAAGCAGGCGAAGGAACGTTTCGGCATTCCCATAATCACAGAGGTGATGGACACTCACGAGGCGAAATTGGTAGCCGGATGTGCGGATATCCTCCAGATAGGCGCTCGCAATATGCAGAACTTCGCACTGTTGAAAGAGGTCGGCAAAATCAAACGGCCGGTCGTCCTCAAACGCGGGTTTTCCAGCACAGTGACCGAGTGGCTGACTGCCGCCGACTACCTCCTGGCGGAAGGAAACGCCGATGTTATCCTGTGCGAGAGGGGAATCAGGACCTTCGAGGACAGCACCCGCTTCTCCATGGACATTTCCTCCATACCGGTAATAAAGAAATTCAGCCATCTGCCGGTGATTGTCGACCCCAGTCATGCCGCGGGGCACTATTCTCTGGTGCCATCGATAGCCAAAGCTGCCGTTGCCGCCGGTGCGGACGGCTTACTCATCGAAGTCCACCCGAATCCCAAGGAAGCGCTGGTCGATGGCCTGCAATCGATCACGCCGTCTGACTTCACCCGCCTGATGAACGAGATGAAGCCAATCGCTAAGGCGGTGGGCAGGTATATTTAATGCGCCTTGAAACTGGGACGAGGCGATGACACGCAGAGAAACCGGCATCCTCGGTGAGAAGCTGGCACAGGACTTCCTTAAGGAGCGCGGCTACCGCATCAGGGAGACCAACTACCGCTGCCGGGAAGGCGAGATTGACATCGTTGCGGAACATGAGGGTTCTCTCGTTTTCATCGAAGTGAGAACGAAGAAGAGCTTTAGCTTCGGGAGTCCCGAGGAATCAATCACCTCCCGAAAGAGAGAAAAGCTGCGGGCCGCGGCCTTTCACTACCAGCAGGACCATGACAACCTGCCGCAATCATGGCGCATCGATGCCGTCGTCATAGAGCTTGACCGTAAAGGTCAGCCCCTTCGAATAGAACACATCGAAAATGCAGTCGGCGAGGAGTAGCTACGCCTTCTCAACCTGCACCAGTGAGGTGTTGGTGGTGTAAGACCCTCCGGGTGATGGCTCATCCCTGGTCAGGACGTTGCAGCTCCCTGCCCGGTCCACTCCGTCCTTATCCGGCGCGTACCACGCGCCCTGCGGCACATCCGCCACGCCGGGCATTATCCTATCTGAGACCTTCGCAGGGATTATCGTCACGCCGCGGTCATTGAACACCCTGACCATATCGCCGTTCTTGATGCCGCGAGCCTTCGCATCGGACGAGTTGATATGCACTGTCTGCGGCTCAAGCTCCCGCAGCCACGGAATATTGTCGTACTGCGTGTGAGCACGCCGCCAGATGTGCGTGGTGAGGAGCTGCAAGGGATACTTCCGTGCCAGCGGGTCGTTGGGGCCTTCCCAGGACTCAATGTACTTCGGGATAGGTGGAATCAGCGGGTCGTTCATATCGGCTATCCGCTGGCAGTAAATCTCTATCTTCCCGGATGGAGTGGGGAAGGGATTATTTTGAGGGTCTTCAATCTGTTTCCTAAAAGCCACATATGGTTCGGGAACTCTCGGTTTAACCCCTCCCGCTTTCTTGAAGGCTTCATAATCAGGGATATCGGGGCTGCCGGCGGCAACCTGCTTGAGCCACTCGTCCCCCGTCTTTTCGCTGAAATTCGGGACACCCAGTTTCTCCGCAAGGGCAACGCATATCTCCAGGTGAGACCTCGATTCGCCAACAGGCTCGATGGTCTTTGCCATGAAGCCGTAGAAGCCCACCGTCGGCCCGATGCAAATGTCATCCCGCTCCAGGCTGGTAGTGGTAGGTAACACAATATCGGCGAACCGGGCCGCCGGGGTCATGAACTGCTCACAGACCACGATGAATTCCAGGTTCTTTGACTTCAAAGCCGAGACATGCTTATTGATGTCGAAATACTGGTTCGGGAAGTTGTTATTGACCACATAAAGCATCTTGTAATCAGCGGGGTAGCCTCCCGCCTTGCCCTTGAGTATGGCATCCGCAACCTTGGTCTGGTGTATATGTCCAATCCTTCCCAGCGTATATCCGCCCCAGGAAGGAAAGGCATTCTTCCGGGGTGGAGCAGCCGCTTCAACCGGGTTGGGCGGCATGGGCATCCCGGCCCCAAGCTTCATGTAAGGGTATGCCCCGGACGCTCCGGTGAAAGCGCTGACGCCGGCATCTCCCCCTGGTCTGCCGATATTGCCGGTCATGGCCGCCAGCACGGCGGTGGCACGGTGGAACTGTTCGCCGCGGGCAGTGCGCCCCGGCCCGATGCCCGATATCAGCGCCGCCGGTTTTATAGTGGCATACTCCCTCGCCAGTCCCTCGATGGCAGCCGCCGGCACTCCGGTGATGACCTCAGCCCATTGAGGAGTCTTGGGCACGCCGTCTTCTTTCCCCATGACGTAGTCTTTGAACCTGTCGAAGCCGATGGTATAGGTATCGATGAACTTCCGGTCATACAGGTTCTCTTTGAGCATTACGTAGGCCATCGCAATAGCCATGGCGGTGTCGGTGCCGGGTCTGATGGAGAGCCACCGGCTATCACAGAGAGAAGCGGTGCTGGTATACCTGGGGTCGATGGAAACGAACTTTGCTCCCCTCTCTTTTGCCTGGGACAGGTACCAAGAGGTATTGGTGAACAGCACGGTATCCGTCGGATTCCAGCCCCATAAGATGATTAGTTTAGAATTGAGCAGGTCGTCGCGCGTGCTGGTGGTATCCACCGTGCCGAAAGTGCCGATTTGGGCAAACACAGCCCCCTCGAACGAGTGGATGCCCCAGACCTCGGAGCACCCGCCGGCCATGCGCAGTAATCTGAGATGGGTATGACCGGTCTGCAGACGGCCAAGGTCGCCGCCGGACCGTTTGAAGATAATCGAAGCCGGGCCGTAGGTCTCTTTGACCCGCTTGATTTCCCTGGCTACTGTATCCAGGGCTTCGTCCCAGGAGATTCGCTCGAACTTGCCTTCTCCCCTGGCTCCCGTCCTTTTCAAGGGGTAGAGGATTCTATCAGGAGCGTACACCCTCTGGCGAGAAGCACGCCCGCGGGCACAGGCCCTGTACTGGGGTTCTTCTCCGTCATCGGTCTCAAGCCGGGTGATTACCCCGTCTTTGACATAGACCTTGAACAAACAGGTCCCACCGCAGTGGCTGCAGTGAGTTGCATAGATTGCCTTTTCCTGGCTTTCAGGCTGGCCTTTTGTTACAGCAACCATCTTTCTTTGACTCCTTCCTGTGCCGAAGCTCCCATTTGAACTCTGTCCCCTTTAATCTACCATTTAGAGGGACTTTTGAGCAAGAGGAGGCTGCCCGGACTTAACAATTTTTCTCCCGTTCCCATTCCGAACCCGATTCGGAATCCACTCGTGCCTCCTCCCTTTCAAAAAGGGAGGACTGAGGAGGGATTTTGAACCTTGTCACCCAACAAACTCCGGGCGACCGAAGAATCTCGGTGTCGGGTGAATGGAGCTGAACCGGTCGCTATCGCCATTGCGAGGGCTTAGCCCGAAGCAATCCGTCACTATTTACTATGTCATTCTGGCGAATCTTGTCCCGTTCACAGTGAACCGTTCAGAGCCTGCCTGAGCCTGCCCTGAGCGAAGCCGAAGGGTACTTGATACGGGGGTGAGGTCTTTTGTTTTCCGCTTTACGCCCACTCCCGACTATGTTACAATAGTCCGTTGGTGAAAGGGAACACATTTCATGCCGCTTTATGAATACCGGTGCAGCGCGTGCCATCGCCATGTTACTATCCTTGTACGCGATTCCTCACGACCTTTGGCTTGCCCGGATTGCGGCAGCACCGGGCTGAGCCGCCTGTTCTCCAGGTTCGCCATCGTCAGATCGGAGCAGGCTGCCTATGATGACATCCTATCGGATTCCCAACTGGTCAAAGGATTGGAGAATGACGACCCGCGTGCGCTGGCCGAATGGAACAGGAAAATGAGCGGGGAAACAAGTGAAGCCGCCCCTGAATACAAGGAAATGCTGAGTCGGATGGAAGCCGGTGAAAGCCCGGTGGGAGGAGCAAAGACATCGGAGGAGCATTAGCTATGGCCCCGGCGGAAGCCATGCCAGAGAAAACACTGCGCATCATCGATGTCAACCTCAACCGGGCCGGAGAGGGCTTGCGCGTCCTCGAAGACCTGGCGCGCCTGATGCTCGATGACAGCGCCCTGACCCAGCGACTCAAAACAATACGGCACGAGTTGATAAAGAGCGAATGGCCGTTATATAAGAAGCTCCTCGAAGCGCGTAACTCGCCGGGCGACGTGGGCGCTGACATGGAAGTCCCGGGAGAAAAACAACAGAAAGAGCTTCATGAGTTAGCTGTAGCCAATGCCCGCAGGGTTCAGGAAGCCCTGAGAGTCCTGGAAGAGCTGGCGAAGCTCCCTGGAAGCGGCCTCGACCATAATAAGTTCAGACAGGCAAGGTTCGAGCTTTATGATATTGAGCGTACACTGGTCTCCAAACTGCTCCGCAAGGACGGCAAGTGAATAGCAAGCTGACCCGTAACCTGGAACCGATTGCTGACCGGATACGGGCATCCCTGACTGCAAAGGACGCAGCCAGGGAAAGCGTGCTTCCTCAGTGCCGGGAGGTAATCCGCCACTGCAGCCTTGCCATCCGCGCCATACACCGCCAGGAGTTCAGCCACGCCAGGAGAGTACTGGAAACCGCCCGTGACCTCCTCTGCCAGTCGAAGAAGACCATTACCGATTGTGCCGAACTCAGCAACATCGGGTTCTTCCGGGACGCACAGAAGGAGTTCGCCGAAGCAAGCATCACCCTGGCCTTAATAACCCGCAAACAACTTCCAGACCCATCGAAACTGGACATTGAGGCTGCCCCCTACCTCAACGGCCTGGGTGAAGCCGTGGGCGAACTCAGGCGCTATCTCCTCGACAGCATGAGGCGGAATGACCTCTCTCACTGCGAGGAACTGCTTTCGGCGATGGATGATATCTACGGAGTCCTGGTTACCATGGACTTCCCCGACGCCATAACCGACGGCCTGCGCCGCACTACCGACATGGTCCGCGGCGTCCTGGAAAGAACACGTAGCGATTTGACACTGGTAAAGAGGCAGGAAGAACTGGAAAACAGGTTAAAAGAGTTCTCGGATAAGCTTCCAACCGACAACACTGATAGGAAGGTCTCTTAAGGCCAACCGATTCTTAATATAGTCTATGCAGAATGTTTCTGCGCATACATTAAGGTAAGGAGGAATGCATGGATTTAGTCTGGATATCCTTGATATCTGGAATCATCGGGGCAATTGCTGCTGGCTACTTTGCCCGCTACATCCTGAGACAACCTGAGGGAACGGAAAGAATAAAAGAACTGTCCGGTGCTATTCGGGAAGGAGCCATGGCTTTTATCCGCCGGGAATACCGCACTGAGATTATTGTTGTAATTATCGTCGCCGTAATCCTGGGTATTCTTGGTTTGGCTACCCCTGATTTGGGCTGGAAAGCATCGGTTTCTTTCATCTTTGGTGCCATCTGTTCTCTTGGCGCCGGCCTTATTGGCATGAACGTATCGACCAGGTCTAACGGGAGGACCACAGCGGCAGTACAAAAAAGCTTAAACCAGGGGCTGCGTGTCGCTTTCCGCAGCGGCGCCGTGATGGGGCTAACCGTAGTCAGCATTGGTCTCGTGGGTTTGTCCATCATCTACTTTGCTTTTCATAACGACCCCAACTTCCTGGTTACAATTCCGGCTTACGCCACCGGGGCTTCATTAGTCGCCCTTTTCGCCAGGCTTGGCGGCGGTATCTTTACCAAGGGGGCTGACGCAGGCTCCGACCTGGTGGGTAAAGTGGAGGCGGGAATCCCTGAAGACGACCCGAGAAATGCCGGCGTTATCGCTGACTTTGTCGGTGATAATGTTGGTGACGTGTGCGGCGTTGGCGCTGACCTTTTCGAGTCCTACGTTGAAGCTAACATCGCTGCTATCACTCTATCCGGTCTGGCTGTCGGGATTGGCATAGTCACCAACGCCCAGACCGCCTGGTATCTTCCTCTGTTAATCTCCGCCGGCGGCATAATCGCCTCCGTAATTGGCAGCTTTATGGTGAGAGTCGGCGAGAAAGCAGAGATAGCCGCTCTCTCCCGGGCCCTCCGTAACGCCACGTGGGTCTCTGCCATATTGTCCGCCGTGTTTTCTTTCATAATTATATCCCTTCTTGGCGTCAACTTGGGCATCTTCTGGGCGCTTCTTGCCGGCCTGATAGTCGGTGTGATAATCGGGGAAGCTACCAACTACTATACTTCCGCTGACTTCAAACCAACCAGGGAAATTGCAGAAGCAGCAACTATCGGCGGCGGGGCGACCATGGTCCGGGGTTTTGCTGTCGGTATGTTGAGCAACTGGCCGGCTGTCATAGCGACAGCCGTAGCTATTATCATCGCCTTTAAGTTCGGCGGCTTCTACGGGGTGGCTATAGCCGCTGCCGGCATGCTCTCCACACTGGGTGTAACGTTAGCCTGTGATTCCTACGGACCTGTAGCCGACAACGCCGGTGGCATTGCTACTATGGCAGGATTACCAGCCGAGATACGAAAAAAGACCGATGCCCTGGACTCCGTAGGTAACACCACCAAAGCTACGGCTAAAGGTTTTGCCATTGCTTCTGCCGTTATGAACGCTCTGGGTCTAATCCTTTCCTATGGACTGGCAGTCGGATTGGTAAAAGTCACTCAGGGACAAATAATGGCAGCGCCAGAGTTGAGTTTATTGAGCGCTCCGGTTATCGTTGGTGTCATTTTAGGCGCTCTCATGCCTGCCGTCTTTGTTGCCCTGGCAATGAAATCAGTAGGGGTAACCGCAGGACTTATCGTTGAGGAAGTGCGGCGGCAGTGGCGTGAGATAACAGGTCTGAGAGAAGGTACGGCGAAAGCCCAATATAGCAAATGCGTCGATATCTGCACTAAAGCCGCATTAAAAGAGATGCTGGCTCCGTCGATCATGACCATAATCGCGCCTGTAGTTGTGGGAGTAATACTGGGCAAGTATGCTCTTGGCGGTTTCCTCGTCGGCTCTCTTGCCGTTGGTTTTGTCCTGGCCAACACCTTAAATAACGCCGGCGGTGCCTGGGATAATGCCAAGAAATACATTGAGGATGGCAATTTGGGCGGCAAGGGGTCGAATGCCCATAAGGCAGCAGTGGTAGGGGATACCACCGGCGACCCGATGAAGGACGCTGCAGGCCCGTCACTTAATATCATGCTCAAGCTGATGGCAGTAGTCTCGCTGCTACTGGCGCCAGTGTTGACAAACTTCCCGGGATTGCTGGGATAACAATCCTGAATCCAGAAACAAGAGTGGAGCGGAGGCTAACAACCTCCGCTTTCTTTTTACTGGCCGCGCAGCCAGGGATTGCCCCTGCGCTCATCGCCGATGGTGCTCTCCGGGCCATGCCCTGAATAGACCACCGTTTCATCGGGAAGGGACATCAGCCTGGTATGGATGCTGTTCATCAACTGGTCATAGCTTCCGCCGGGAAAATCGGTCCTGCCTATGCCGAAGTTGAACAGCGTGTCTCCGGTGAAAGCTACTCCGTGACCCACCAGGCAGATGCCGCCGGGCGTATGGCCGGGGGTATGCAGCACGGTAAAGCTGAGGTCGCCGACCTCTATCTTGTCACCCTCTTTAAGCAACAGTTCAGGAGCGGGCGGAGCAGGATAAGAAAGGCCGGGTATCAACATGCTCATCAAGGGGTCGCGCTTGCTGAGAGACCGGGCGTCATCGGCATGGACGGCCACCTGTGCCCCCGTGCCATCTTTGACCTCTTTCAGCGCCCCGATGTGGTCTACATGAGTATGGGTCACCACGATAACCTTTATATCTAGTCCCAGGGATTCAACCTTTCTCAGAATCTGCTTACCATCAGCGCCGGGGTCTATTATCATCCCCTCTTTGGTAGACTCGGAACCGACAATATAGCAGTTGGATACGAATGGGCCTACCTCAAGCCTTGCTAAAATCACCACACTCTCCTCTACTTTTTCGTTTGGTTGCCACCGGAGCAGAACGCTCCAGCTAACAAAAGATATTCTAGCATTTGGCCGAAGGGGTTCACAAATGGGAAATCGGTAAGGGACTCACCTCCCTTTGACATCCTCACCTAAAGCTGGTAACTTTTATTACTACATGTCAGTATTTATTGTCATCATTCTGGTCGCATTGCTGCTGCTCGTCCTGGGTGGTGGAGCAGTCATTTTCTTTGTTTTCCGGCGCGCAACAATTCCGGCGGTAAAACCGGTTGGAAAGCAAGGTCCCCCGATACCTCCAAAGCCAGCCGCAATCCAGAAACCAGCTACAGGGACTCTCCCGCAGACGCCCCTCACCTTCCGTTGGAGCTATGCCGCGCTTCCACTGGCCATACTGGCCATCTACATCATCATTACCGCCGTCTTCTACCCGAAGCTCCCAGCAGAGATAGGCTACCGCTTCTCCGACGGCAAGCCGGATAGCTTTGCCAGCCGTGAAGCTGTCGTCGCGATAGGACTGGCTATACAGCTATTCTTCGCCATAGTCTCCGTGGCGCTCTCCTGGGGCGTGACCAGGTTTCGCGCGCTTTCGCAGACCGAGGGTGTATGGATAAGCCCGCAGCGCATTCTGTGGTTCATGGGCAATATGGTAGCTATGCCGCAGGCTGTTCTCGCCTTTGCAATGGCCGATATTTTCAGCTACAATTCATTCCGGGTACACCTCGTTCCCGTGTGGGTGTTCGCCCTCATCGTCATGGGAGTGGGAGGCCTTGTCATCGGCGGTATATTCATCATGGTCATCTTGCGTGCCCTGGCAGGCAGCGGACGCGCTTCCCGTTAACGTTTCGTAAGGAGCTTTAGTAGTGGCTGAATCACAATCAAAAGTGGATATGGATAAACTGGTATCGCTTTGCCGGCGGCGCGGCTTTGTCTTTCCCAGCAGCGAAATCTACGGCGGGCTTTCCAGTTGCTGGGACTACGGCCCTCTGGGAGCGGAGCTGAAACGGAACGTCAAAGAGGCCTGGTGGCGCTTCATGGTGCGGAATCGTGACGATGTCGTGGGGCTGGACACCAGCATTCTGATGCATCCGAAGGTGTGGGAGGCCAGCGGACACGTTGCCGGATTCCACGACCCGATGGTGGACTGCAAGGTCTGCCGCCTGAGGTTTCGAGCAGATGAAATCAACACCAACTGTTGCCCCACTTGCGGCGGTGAGATTACGGAGCCCCGGCAGTTCAACCTGATGTTCAAGACCTTCTTGGGGCCTGTCGAGGACGAGGCGAGCATCGTCTACCTGCGTCCCGAGACGGCGCAGGGCATCTTCGTCAACTTCGAGAATGTGGTCAATACCACTCGAAAGAAGCTGCCGTTCGGAATCGCGCAGGTCGGGAAGTCGTTTCGCAACGAAATCACCACCGGCAACTTCATCTTCCGCAGCCGCGAGTTCGAGCAGATGGAGATGGAGTTCTTCGTCAAGCCGGGGACAGACAAGCAGTGGTTCGATTACTGGGTGGAGCAAAGGCTCAACTGGTATCTCGGTCTGGGCATGAAGAGGGAGCACATCAAGCTGCGGGAGCACGGCAAAGAGGAACTGGCGCACTATGCCCGCGGCTGCTTCGATATCAACTACCTTTTCCCGATGGGCTGGTCCGAACTGGAGGGCATCGCCAACCGAGCCGACTTCGACCTGACCCAGCACGCAAAGTCCAGCGGCAAGAGCCTCGATTACTTCGATGACGAGACCAGGGAGCGTTATACCCCCTATGTAATCGAGCCGTCAGCAGGTGTAGACCGCTCCATCCTGGCTTTCCTGTGCGATGCCTATGACGAGGAGCCGGACAAGGACGAGATAAGAGTGGTGCTCCGGCTGCATCCCGATTTGGCGCCGGTGAAGGTGGCGGTACTGCCCCTGAGCCGGAAGGAAAACCTGGCAGCGGCGGCAAAGGAGATATGGGCCGACCTGCGCCAGCGCTGGGTGGTGCAGTACGATGACGCGCAGTCAATCGGGCGGCGATACCGGCGGCAGGACGAAATCGGCACTCCTCTGTGCGTGACAATCGATTTCCAGTCGCTGGAGGACAAGCAGGTGACCATCCGGGAGCGCGATGGCATGAAGCAGATACGCGTGCCCATCGCTGAATTGAAGTCGACCCTGGCTGCCAAGCTCAGCGGAGAAGCCCTGGCCGCGACGCAGCCGTTGTGGAGCAGCAAGTAGGGCTAGACTCCAGTCCACAAGGCTACCATCCCCGATTAAACTTCACGACAAAAGTCTCTTGACATATTAGAACATAAGTGCTATTATGTTTTGACGGGAAACGAATCAAAGCTAATTGAATTGGGGGATTTGTTTTTAGTGTTATGTCAAGTGGAGGCTAAAATCGGTTGACATAATTATTTGGTATTGATTCGTTTTGTAGATAACTTATGTAAAGTGGAGGCTAAAACGGGCTGGCGAAAATATTCGTTTTGATTCGTTTTTTGCATAAGTTATGTAAAGTTGGGTGGGCAAATTCCCTTCGACAGGTTCAGGACAAGCCTGCCTACGCACCAGGCTACGACAGGCAAGCACCATAAACGGTACGGCAAGCTCACCACAAGCGGTACGGCAAGCTCACCACAAGCTGAAATTAAAGGGCAAACAATTGGTTGTTTTTAGTCTTTACGTGGTGGGTTGCGCTGCGCTACTGATTAGCCTCGATGTATTATTGCTTCATTCATTGCTTGTGAAACTTTAGCAATGTAGTCCTTACTCTTCGATGTTAATGCTGATGTTTCACCAGATGCAGATGTTATCATGATATGATAGGCAGAAGAAGCTTTCCAAGCCCACAAAACACCTAGTAATAATATTATTGCACCAAATACTGCTAGTCCTGGTACGGATGCGCTCATGCCACCTATAAATACAAAGAGACCAATAATTATTGTCCAAATAGCCCCGTTCCTTTTAGGTGGAGTTACGGCAGTTCTTATTGAGGATATATTAGCCATCGAATATGTGGTGTTATTAAATATTGCTCGAGTTCCTGTTATTCTGACTCCTGATTCATCTGAGTAAAAAGTTTGTTCAGTTGCCATAAATGACCTCCTTCGTACACGATATTTGGCACAACCGCTACAATCATAATCCAGGGTTGTGACGATTGTCAATATCTCGGGGCAACCCTTAGAGTCTCTTTGAAAGTCATGTTTCTTTGACCACGATTTTGCGAAAGGGGAAAGGTACTCTCCCCCGTTTTACTTTCACTCCCAAAAATGTGATAATGGCGGGCGGATTCGGAATGACGGCCTTGAAGAGGGGTAAAACTTGAAAATCCTTCACTTTGCCGACCTTCACCTGGGGGTTGAGACCTACGGGCACATCAACCCGCAAAGCGGGCTGTCCACCCGGTTGGAGGACATCCTGAAAGCCCTGGATGACCTGATAGACTACGCTTTGCAGAACAAGGTAGACCTGGTACTCTTTTGCGGGGATGCCTACAAGAGTCGCGAGCCGGGCCAGACCCAGCAACGGGAGTTCGCCAGGCGAATCAAGCGCCTGTCCGGCGGTGGCATACCCATCTTCCTGCTGGTGGGCAACCACGACCTGCCGAGCGCCATGAGCGGGGCTTCCACCCCGGAAATCTTCGATACGCTGGCAATAGACAACGTGTATGTCTCCAACAGGCCGCAGATTCACCGCATCCAGACCGCCAGCGGCGCCATCCAGATTGCCTCCCTGCCGTGGGTCAGGCGCAGCACCATGCTGGCAAAGGAAGAGTCCAAAGGCCTCAGCCTGGAGCAAATCAACCAGAAGCTGCAACAGGCGCTGACCAACATCATCACCAACCATGCGCAACAGCTCGACCCTGCGCTTCCCGCAATCCTCGCCGCGCACGTGTGGGTCTCCGGCGCAAGGCTCGGCACCGAGAAGTCGATGACCATCGGGCAGGAGCAAACGCTTTTACCCGGCAATGTGGCTAACCCCGCCTTCGACTATATCGCGCTGGGGCACATCCACCGGCACCAGGTGTTGCTACCTAACCCGCCACTGATTTACTCCGGCAGCCTGGCGCGGCTGGACTTCGGGGATGAGGAAGATGAGAAGGGCTTCTACATCATTGAGATTGAGCCTGAAAAGGAGAGGGGCAGGCGGACAACGTTCGAGTTCTATCCCCTTGCCGGACGCCGCTTCCTGACCATCAACGTGGATATAGACTCGCAGGAGATAGACCCTACGGCGACCGTGCTCAGGGCCATTGCCGCGCAAGGAGACAAGGTCAACGATGCCATCGTGCGGCTGAATATCAGCCTGACGGCAGAGCTTGAAGGACAGCTCCGCGATAATGAAATCAGGAGCGTTCTCAAGCAGGCGCACTATCTCTCCATCACCAGGGATGTGAGGCGGGAGACGCGGCTCAGACTGGGGAAGTGGACCGCCGAAGAGATAACGCCGGTAGACGCCCTGAAAAAGTACGTCGAGAGCAACAAGTTCTCGCCGGAGCAGGCAAAGCACTTGCTGGAGTACGGGGAGAAGCTGATAGGGGAGAGGGAAGGGCAGGTAAACAAGTAAGACAAGTGTGTCAATCGCCTACTTGTGCCACAGGAGGCAAATTTGAGAGACCAGGAAACGCTGCCGAACAAGATGCCAGTCAGTGAAGAGGACATTGACAAGTTTCTCCAAGAATTACCTCAACTTGTCGAAAGGTTCAAAGACGGAGTAGAAATACTTACAGGGAAGAAAGCCCAAACTCCGCTCCTGAATTCCGATGTTAAGCAAAAAATTCGCATTATGGCCCCGATGGCCAACCAACTTGAAGATCTTCAACATCAACCTTTAACTCCAGCTAAAGCCAAGAAGCTGATAGTTATTATAAATAGGCTTCTCCGTCTAATCAATCCCAGTATACCAAGGAATGTTGAGCCTATCTCTTATCTCGCAAAAGCAATGAAACAACTAGCTGAAGTGCCGCAAGGATTAATATTACCACAAGGATTAGATTACAAAAATAAACACGTTGAATTGTACGGTTTTATTTGCGATTTAACAGATTCAATAGAATCATCACAACTTGATACGTTCCTTAATTCTGCCCTATCGGAGCAACATCTCGTCTCCCCAATCCAAAGGGCGCTCAGCGGTCTCGTACTCCCCAAGGAATTTCGCAAACCACTAAAGAGAGTATCCATAAGAACGGCTGAAAAGGCAAAGAGCGCCTTACGTGAGGTAACGACAGATTGGGAAGTGCTAATAAATCTCATTTATGGACTCCTATTGTTGGAACAAGGACAAAAGACCCATTGGGATTCCATCCGAGGAACCTCCCTCCAAAACAAAGTTACGGCCTTAAGTAAAGACCCTCGGATTAATACCCTCGTAAAGCAAGAATGGGTGATACTCCGAAACTCATTGAGCCACGGAACAGCATTCTTCAAACCAAGCGATAGATGTATTGAGTTTCGTGATAGAAAAAGGAGCATCATCCGGAGTGTTGACACAACTTACACAGAAGGGGCAAATATATATCTTGCAAACTGCGCTATGCTTCAAACATACAATTTTGTTCACATAGCAAGATTTCGGAATTTTGAGAGTCAAATTGTATCACTTAAGAAATTGGCTTCGCAGCACCGCTCATGAGCACTGTTGAACATGGAAGGTGTACTGACGCGGATAAAGGAGGATTTAGGGTGAAGTGTCACCCTCACCTTCGCCTCTCCCATCAAGGGAGAGGGAACCATCATCTTAGGCTTTATCAGTATTTAGAAATTATTGAGGAGGTGTCAGATGTCTCCAAGACCCTCGAAAACCGACCCCCAAATCCTGGAAATGCCCCCTCAGAAGATGGCGGTGGTCAGCGGCAAGGGCGCTCCCGACAAGGTCTTCCCCGAAGTCATGCCCGCTCTCTACGGCTCGGCGTATACCCTGAAATTCGACCTCAAAAAGAAGGGACTGCCCACTTTCAAGGTTGCAGGACTCCGCGCGCGCTATCCTGACGCCAATTCCGTCACCAAAGACAAGTGGACAATCATCTGCGGGCTGCCCGTGCCGGATGACACCGCGGTTCTACCACAGAAAGTCCCTGCCACGAAGGTTAATCTTGAAACGTGGGACTATGGCACCGTTGCCCAGATTCTCCACCTGGGGCCGTACGACCAAGAAACACCCAATATCGAACGGCTGCTTCGCTTTATTGCAGAGAACGGATATGAAGTAGCCGGCGACCACGAAGAGGAATACCTCACACGGCCGGATGCAAAGGTGGTTAAGACTATTATCAGGTATGCGGTCAGAAAGAAATAACCGGCGCGGTTTTATGCCTACCTAAGGTGAGAAGAAGGGAAGCAGGTGCATCAGCTCTCGGCCCCCGAAGACAAACAGGGCGTACTTGGGTACCTTGCCCAGGAAGAGCGCGGGCAGGAACTTCCTCATGGGCATTTTTGCCGTTCCGGCTATCAGGCCGCCGACATCAAAGGGGAAGACGGGTTGAAAAGAGAGAAGGAAGATTGCCCAAAATCCGTAATGGCTTATCCAGCGTTCCATTCGCTTGAGCCAGGGCACGCCTTCAGGTATGGCAATTTTCTTGCCCAGGTATCCCGCATAGTAGCCGCTCAGCTCACCGAATGTCCCGCCCAGCGCGCCGGCCAGCACCACAATCATGGGGTCCCATCTCGTGGCCGCCGCAATCATAATCGAGACGCCGAAGGGCACAGGCACAATTATCGAAAAGTTGGCCAGAATCATCATACCAAACACTATCAGATAGGCCAGCCAATCGAACCTGCCCAGAGGAAGCATGGCGTTCGCTATCACGTTCTGAGTCAGCGCTGCAAGCCCTATACTCATGACCACCATGGCAAGAACCGTGAGCAGCAGCCTCAGCCAGCGAGTCCGTTCTTCGGAATTGTTTGTGTGCAAGCCTCTCATATAGCCCCTACGCTTCGTCCGAGACCGCGCTCGGATGAAGAGCCCCCTTCGGGGGAATTAATGCCAAACCATTTGTAAAGCAATTCCGCCCGCCAGAGGCGGACAGGGCGTTGACCCCCGTATCAAGTACGGGGCAGTCCCCGTATCAATGTACCCTTCGGCTTCGCTCCTGCCTACGCACAAGGCTACGGCGGGCAGGCAGGGCGGGCTCAGGCAGGCTCCGCGTGCGGCCTGCTTGCGCTAAAGCTTCAGCAGGCAAGCCATCCGCCTGAGGCGGACGTCCCTTTGGAAA
>JACPPQ010000060.1 GCA_016190925.1 Chloroflexota bacterium
CCTCAAGCTAGCGCGTCTGCCATTCCGCCACCCCGGCGGGTGAATGGCAGGAGCGGGAGGATTCGAACCCCCGACCGGCGGTTTTGGAGACCGCTGCTCTACCGGACTGAGCTACGCTCCTATCCAACAAGCTATATTATCATAATTCTGCCCAAAAGTTAAAGCGAGGCCCCCGCGAAACTGTCACCCTCCGCGAAAGCGGAGGGTCTAATAACGCATAAAAGTAGATTCCCCGCTCCCGTATCGGAGTACGGGACAAGCTTCGCGGGGAATGACATAATGGACATTGAAATTAAGCCATTGGCGCGTTTCGCGAAGGCTCACGCTATCACAACATCATCTTGATTATGGAAAGTGAATACTCTATAATTGCAGAGTTCGTAAAAGAAGCGAGATTAAAACATGGAGACCGTAACACAAGGGTCTACCCGCCGCCGGTACGTTGTCGCAATCCTCGCAGCGATATTAGTCGCGCTGGGACTTTACCTCAGCAGCCTGTACAGCTATGTCCTTTTCCATACCTTCGCCGAGCTATTCAGCATTATCGTCGCGTTCGGCATCTTCATGGTCACCTGGAACTCGCGGCGATTTATGAACAATTCCTACCTGCTGTTGATAGGAATCGCCTTCGTTTTCATCGGCAGCCTGGACACGTTCCACACTCTGGCTTACAAAGGAATGGGCGTTTTCTCGGGGTATGATGCCAATCTGCCCACCCAGCTCTGGATTGGAGCCAGATATATTCACAGCCTTTCGCTCCTGGCTGCTCCCCTGGTGCTTGGCATCAGGCTCAACATCCGCCTGGTATTTCTAGGCTACGGCATTGCCACCTCGCTATTGCTGCTATCCATATTTTACTGGAATATTTTCCCGGTCTCCCTAGTTGAGGGCATTGGTCTGACAACATTCAAAATAGTAAGCGAATATGTCATCTCCGGAATCCTGGTGGGAGCGTGGTTGCTTCTGCTCCGCAAGCGCTCGGAGTTCGATAAACAGGTATTGCGGCTTCTGGCTGCTGCAATCGTATTAACCATAGCAGCTGAACTATCGTTTACACTCTATATCGACCCATACGGAATTTACAATCTTGTCGGACACTATTTCAAGATTGGGGCTTATTATCTTACCTATAAAGCGGTCATAGAAACGGGCCTCGCGAGGCCGTATAGCCTGATGTTCAGGGACCTGAAGCAAAGCCAGGAAGAGCTAAGGCGTTCCAACGCGGAGCTGGAGATGGAGATAGCCAAGCGCAGCGAGGTGGAAGTGGAACTAAAGGCATCGAACGAGAGCCTGCAGGAGGAGGCGCAAAAGCTGGAGGAGGAAGTGGAAGAGCGCAGGGCGGCAGAGGAGACGCTTCAACAGAGCGAGGAACGTTTTCGCTCGGTGGCGCAGACCGCAACCGACGCCATCGTGGCATGCAATCGCGGCAATATCATTCTATGGAACCGCGGGGCGGAAAATATCTTCGGCTATTCGAGCGACGAAATCATCGGGAAGCCGATTACAACTCTCATTCCAGAGCGGCTTCGAGAAGCCCATCTGAGAGCCTACTCGTCCGCCGCTTCAAGAGGAGAATTAAGGCTGGCGGGAAAGACGCTCGAAGCAACCGGTATAAGAAAAGACAAGAGCGAATTCCCGATAGAACTTTCCGTTGCGACATGGCAGGCGGACGGACAAGTGTTTTTTACGGCCATTATCCGCGATATTACCGAGCGCAAGCGTTTGCAGGAACAACTCCTCTCCTATGAGCGACTTGCCACGCTGGGAAAGATTGCAGGAACCATATCTCACGAGCTAAGGAACCCGCTGGCCGCGATAGATACTTCTGTTTTTTACCTTCAAACCAAGAAGTTGAAAGAAGTAGATGAAAAGGTGCTGACCCACCTGAATCGCATCCATGCCAGCGTGCTGCGCTCCTCCGCCATTATCCAGGCACTGCAAGATTTCACTCAGCTTGGGACCCCGCATCTTGCAGACCTTGACCTGAGGGCTGTTGTAACTGAAGCTCTCCTGAACACCAAAATGCCGGCCACCGTGCAGTTGGTGCGAAATTTTCCCGGGGTGGAAGCCCTGGTAAAAGCTGATTCTGAACAGCTACGAAAGGCGTTCGGCAATGTCATCACGAACGCAGTTCAAGCCATGGGAGATAAAGGGGTGCTTACAATAACAATCTCTCTGAATAGAGATAGAGACCAGGCAGAGGTATCTTTTACCGATACCGGTTCAGGAATTGCACCGGAACACAGGAATAGACTTTTTGAACCCCTTTTCAGCACCAAAACCTGGGGAATCGGCTTCGGCCTTCCTGTGGTGAAAGCAATTATTGACAAGCACAACGGTACGATAGAAGTGAAGTCCGAGGCGGAAAAAGGGGCAACCTTTATAGTGCGCCTGCCACTGAGCAAAAAGAATTAAAACAACCAATCACCAAGAAACAAGCGCCAAACAATTTGTCACTCGCCTCAGGCGCACCCGCTAACGATGAAAATCGCTAAGGCGTCTTTGCGAGCGGCCGAAGGCCAGCGAAGCAATCCCTATTGTAGTCATGTGAAGACCGTTCGGTCTTTAAGTCAAACACCGAGATTGCTTCATCCGCCAGAGGCGGATTCGAAATGACATTTCATCGGAGTTTTCGTTTCTCTGACACACTACTTTCTGGGTAAATTCAAATAACCAAAATGCAAACCCCCACACTCCACCCTGAATTTCAGATATGTCCTCCGACCCAGATTGACACAGCGCGTGCCAGTTCAGTCCCGATATCAGCGCTCTTCTTACGTTCCAGGCAAATGCTGGTGTAGTTTCTGAGCACCATGCCGGCGACCGATTGCAATGCAGACTTGGTAGCCGCCAGTTGCATCATGATGTCCACGCAATCCCTTTCATCGGTCACCATTTTCTGGATGCCTCTAATTTGTCCCTCGATTTTCTTCAAACGGGCATTTATTTCACTACGGGGTACGGGTAGCTCAGCCATAGCGGCACACCTCCTTTGTCAGAACGCATAGACTTATATTAACACAAGGCTGCGTTTCAATAAACCTGGAATTTCAGAGAATTTTTACCCATTGACAACAGGTCAAACGTGGACTATACTATAGGCGGGTATAGTATTGTATACAGGTATGATTTAGTCACTATACCGGGGTAAAGTTATGATACGCGGGCCATAAATTTAATGATAACGAAAGCTCCTGCCTCTCAATTATGAGACAGACTGGTTTCAGTCATTAATATGCGGAATTTCTAAAGGAGGAAAGGAAGTATGGAAATGACAACAACGACCCGAAGACAGTTCCTTAAAACCGTAGGTGGAGTTACTCTGGGGGTGGTGGCGGTATCCGGCGCATCGACTCTTCTGGCCTGCGCGCCGAAAAAAGTAGAAGCACAGGAGCTGCCGTGGCCCTATCAAAAACTGGACCCGGTGGCAACGGCTGAAAGGGCATACACAGCTTATTACAACGGCGGCTGTATGTATGGCGCCTTCGAAGGGATAGTCGGCGAACTGCGTGATAAGGTGGGAGCGCCCTATGACCAGTTTCCAGCGGCGATGATGAAGTACGGCGGAGCAGGTGTAGCCGGGTGGGGAACTCTGTGCGGCGCCTTGAACGGAGCGGCAGCTGCAACATATTTATTGCATGACTCGAAGACAGGAAACCCAATCATAAATGAGGTGTTCGGCTGGTACGGGGCGGAGCAACTGCCCAATTATAAACCGGCGTCCCCCAAATTCGCCAATATCTCCTCAACGGCGGCTAATTCCCAGTTGTGTCATGCTTCCGTGAGCGAATGGTGTACCAGGTCAGGCTTCAAAGCCACCTCCCCCGAACGCGCCGAGAGGTGCGCCTGGCTGACCGCTTCGGTGGCAAAGTATGCCGTGGAATTGCTGAATCAACAGGCCGATAGCAGCTTCAAACTGGTGCACACAGTACCAGCGAGTGTAAAGGAATGCCTGTCCTGCCATAGCGGCAGCGGCTCGGTTGGGAACGTCCACACATCAAATCAGAGCACATGCACCTCATGCCATGACGTAGCAAAGCATCCGATACCACTGAGGAAGTAATTCGCACTGGCTATCATGATGACACAGAAAAACGGTGGCATCCGCCCCTGGCGGACCTGTGCATCTGCCCTGCATTAATCTGCCATCTTGATTGCAACATGGAATAAGTGCAAAAAGAAGGGCCGCCCAACGGACGGGCGGCCCTGTTCTTGTCCTCCGGGTAACTTCCAGACGTAGCTTCTGGAGGGGAGTTACCTCTTTTTCCTCTCTATCACTCTACGGACGGCCTGCTCGATGTTTTTGGCCGTCAGGCCGTACTTTTGCATCAGTTCATCGGGCTTTGCGGACTCGGCGTAAGTGTCTTTGATGGCTACTATCTCTACCGGCACCGGGTGATACTTTGCTACAATCCTGGCTACCGTACTCCCCAGCCCGCCGTGTTCCAGGTGCTCTTCGGCGGTTACGATAGCGCCGGTCTCGGTGGCAGCCGTATTGACAGCCTGCTCATCAAAAGGCTTGAGAGAGGACATGTTCAAGACCCGACAGCTAATACCATCGCTCTTGAGGATTTCAGAAGCTTTGAGCGCCTCAACCACCATCAGGCCGGTGGCAATAATGGCGACATCCACTCCTTCCCGCAAGACCGATGCTTTCCCCGGCTCGAAGCGGTATCTCTCGTCGTAGATGAGCGGGGACTTTGGGCGCACCAGCCTGATATAGAACGGGCCATCGGTTGCTGCAGCGAACTTCACAGCCTGGACAGCCTCAATGGCATCGGCAGGAACTACAATATTGAAACCGGGGAAGGAGTTAGCCAATGCCAGGTCTTCGATAGCCTGGTGCGAGATGCCGTCTTCACCAACGGTGATACCGCTGTGGGTGGAAACCAGCTTGACATTGAGTCGGGGCTGGGCGATGGACATGCGAACCTGGTCGAAGCATCGGCCGGGCATGAATACCGCGAAGGTGCTGGCAAACGGTATTTTGCCTGAGGCGGCCAGTCCGGCGGCAATTCCCACCATGTTTTGCTCGGCGATGCCGCAATCGAAGAAGCGTTTGGGAAACTCTTTGGCGAAAAAATGGGTCATGGTGGACTTTGAGAGGTCGGCGTCCAGGACCACGATATCGGGATTTTCCCTGCCCATCTCAACCAACGCCTTGCCGTAGGCCTCCCTCATAGCTACTTCCTGGGGCATCAGGCAAGCTCCTTCATTGCCAGCTCAAGCTGGGCGGCATCGGGGGCTTTGCCGTGAAAATCGACTTTGTTCTCCATGAAGCTGACACCTTTGCCCTTGATGGTGTGAGCGATAACCACCGCCGGCTTGCCCTCAACCCGCTTCGCTTTTTCGAGGGCGTCAACCAGGCGGGAGAGGTCGTGGCCGTCCACCTCGATGACCTGCCAGCCGAAGGCTTCCCATTTTTTACCGAAAGGCTCGAGGTTCATAATGTCGCGGTTCCAGCCGTCAAGCTGGATGCCGTTGTTGTCTACGATGGCGGTGAGGTTGTCCACCTTGAAGTGAGCGGCAGCCATAGCCGCCTCCCATACCTGGCCTTCGTCACACTCCCCGTCTCCCAGCAGAACATAGACGTGGTAGTCCTGCGAGTTCAGGCGTCCGGCCAGCGCCACGCCGATGCCGAAGGAGAGACCCTGCCCCAGTGCGCCGGCGGACATCTCTACGCCAGGGGTGCAGGTGCGGTCGACATGCCCCTGTAAACGGCTGCCGAGCCTCCTCAGTGTGGCAAGCTCCTCCGGAGGGTAGTAGCCGCACTCAGCCAGGGAGGCGTAGAGGAGGGGGGCGGCATGGCCTTTGCTGAGAATGAACCTGTCCCTCTCCGGCCAGCAAAGGTCTGAGGGTTTGTGACGCATGACATGGAAGAAGAGGGCGGTAATAATCTCCACCGCTGAGAGCGAGCCGCCGGGATGGCCGCTGCCTGCTTTTCCTATCATACTGACAATGTGGCGGCGCAGCTTTCTGGCTACAGCCTGCATTTCTTCCAGAGTAAGGGAGGAAAAGACCCCGGCAGGAGTGCCATGCGCAGCCGAGGTCTTTGAATCAGGGTTATTGGAAGGCATTACCACCCTTTCAACGAAAAGTGTATCGTATTATACAACGGAGCGGAGAAAGGCGTAAAGTTTTTGGGAATAGGCAGTAGCCAGAAGTCAGAAAGGGTGCGCCCTTCGACAGGCTCAGAGCTTGCCCCGTTCACAGCTTGCCTGAGCCTGCCCTGCCTGCCCGCCGTAGCCTTGTGCGTAGGCAGGAGCGAAGCCGAAGGGTACTTAATACGGGAGCGGAGGGC
>JACPPQ010000064.1 GCA_016190925.1 Chloroflexota bacterium
AAATAGCCTCGACTTAACATAACTCTAAAAACAAGTATTCGCAGCTAATCAGCTTCGATTCGTTTCCCTGAAAAATCAAATTTTGCCAGGTGTCTATCGTACGGCTTCCTTATTATACCCCTTTCGGTAATGATGGCGGTGATGTATCTGTTGGGCGTGACGTCGAAGGCGGGGTTCAGGGCGTCGCACTCGTCAGGAGTTGTGCAGACCCCGCGGAAACAGGTCACCTCGTCCGGCTTGCGCTCCTCGATGGGTATTTCATCGCCGGAGGCTATGGACATGTCAATAGTGGTGGTGGGCGCAGCCACGTAGAATGGGATGCCGTGCTCGTGAGCCAGCACTGCCAGGGTATATGTCCCTATCTTGTTAGCGGTGTCACCGTTGGCAGCGATGCGGTCCGCTCCCACAATGACACAGTTAATCTTCCCCTGCTTCATGAAGTAGCCTGCCATGGAGTCGGTGATAAGGTGGAAGGGAATGCCTGCCCTTTGAAGCTCCCAGGCGGTGAGGCGCGCCCCCTGGAGGAGGGGACGGGTCTCTGTCGCAATCACCTCTATTTTTTTGCCCTGCTCGGCTGCCTTCTTGATGACACCCAGGGCGGTACCGTAGCCGGCAGTAGCCAGGACACCGGTGTTGCAGTGGGTCAAAACTGTCCAGCCGTCCCTAATCAGCGCAGAGCCAAGCTCGCTCAGTTTTAAGTCTGATTCAAGGGTCTCGCGGTGTATTTTCAGGGCTTCGTCAATCAGCGCCTGTTTGATGTCCCCGACTGCTTTTGTAGACTCCGCAACCCTCTGCATCCTTTCGAGGGCCTGGAAGAGGTTGCGGGCGGTGGGACGGGTCGAGCCGATGTCTTTGATTACCTTTAGCAACTTCTTCTGAAATCCCTCTCCGGACTTGGCCTCAATTCCTAAAGCGCCGAGTGCCACCCCATAGGCTCCCGCCACCCCGATTGCCGGAGCGCCCCTTATTTTCAGCTCCGCAATAGCCGAGGCTATGTCCTGGTAGCGGTCCGTCTCAAGGTAGACTTCGTCCCGGGGAAGCCTGGTCTGGTCCAGCAGCCTCACCCTGTCTCCAAGCCACTCTATAACCTTTATTTCTTCCTTTTTACTTTCGGACATGATACCACATAGTAATACATTGGCTTCGGATTGGGCAAGTGCGCTGCGGATTGCACTTGTGTGGGCTTTGTTGCTAAAATAATGCGTTACCTGAGGCCTAGTTCAGCAGTGAACCGCACCGCCTGTATATCTGGCCCATCGTTCCTCCTTCTTTTTCTGGGATGAATGTACCAGAGTTCACTTTTCAAAGACAGATAACGTAACCTGTCAACAATGTTGCAATTTCCCATGTTTTCAGTGGAGGAATCTTGAACCGCATCCCTCTTAACGTCACCTGTTACTCCGGCCACACCTATGCGGAGGAACCTCGCTCTTTTGTGTGGGAGGGTGTGGAACAACAGGTTAAAGACATCGAGAAGTCGTGGGTGGAGCCGGGGCAGCGGTGCTTCCGGGTGCGGGCGGATTGTAACAAATTATTCCAACTCTGCTATAATGTAGCGCAAGACCAGTGGTGGGGGATAGAAGTTCAAAATTCAAAAAGCAAAGTCTAAAGTTGACCCCGCCACCCTGCATGGATTCCCGCTTTCGCGGGAATGACAAAACGCGGGAATGACAAAATGTGAAATGTGGCATTTAATATTTTCATCGTTTGCGGGTGCGCCTGAGGCGGATGGTCAATTGTTTAGAGTTTAGAAATTAGTGCTTAGTATTTCCCGAAACGGGAGGTGGCTATGGATGTAAAAGAGTTTCACGAGGTACTCAAGATACTGGAAAGCGATGCCAGGACCAGCGCCAAGCAAATATCGGACATGACGGGAATACCCCGCGCTGAGGTAAGCAAGCTCATCAAGCAGGCGGAGGACGAGCGCATCATCCTGAAATACAAGGCCATCATCAACTGGGAAAAGGTGGTGGACGAGCAGGTCTGGGCCTGGATTGAGGTCAAGGTGACGCCCGAAGAAGAGGTGGGCTACGACGCCATCGCCCAGCGCATATACCGCTTCCCGCAGGTGGCCTCGGCGTTTCTGGCCTCAGGCACCTACGACCTAGTCATCCTGGTCAACGGGCGCAACATGCACGAGGTAGGCGATTTCGTCGCCCAGAAGATAGCCCCCATCAAGGGGGTGCAGGAAGTTACCACGCACTTTATGCTCAAGCGCTACAAGGAGGCAGGCGCGATACTCAACGGAGAAGAAGAGGTCAAGAGGCAGCCGGTAGTCCTGTAACCAGTCCTGAATTTGAAGTGCTTTATAAAAGTCAGTATATCCTTTATTTTAACAAAGAACGTGCTCAGTTAACCATGCGGATTGCTTCGTCCTTCTGCGGAAGGACTCGCAATGACAAATTATATTATGGTCTTTCAACTCACGGTTAGGAGATTACCATGTCGACAGTCAGCAACCGTCAGCAAGTAAGACAACGCCCGCTTATTTCGAGGAGGGCGAACCAGCTATCGCCTTCGGGCATTCGAAAGTTCTTCGACCTGCTGGCCTCCATCGAGGGGGTCATCTCGCTGGGGGTCGGAGAGCCGGACTATTCAACGCCGTGGCACATCAGCGAGGCCGCCGTCTATTCCCTGGAGAAGGGCCGCACGATGTACACCTCGAACCTGGGGATGCCGGAGCTGCGACAGGAGTTGGCCAAGCATCTGAAAGAGACTTTCTGTGTAGAATATAGCCCTGAAAACGAGCTTCTCATCACCGTCGGGGTGAGCGAGGCCCTCGACCTGGCGACCAGGGCTATCATCAATCCCGGGGACGAAGTCATTATACCCGACCCCTGCTATGTCTCATACGCCTCGTGCGTCATCCTGGCCGGGGGCAAGCCGGTCAGCGTATGCACCAGGGAAGAGGATGCCTTCGAGCTTGATGCGGCGGAGGTCGAGGCGCATATCACCGACAAGACCAAGGCCATTCTCCTGGGCTATCCCTCGAACCCTACCGGAGCGGTGATGTCCTGTGAGAGTATGGCAAAGCTCGCCGAGGTGGCGCTGCGGCACAACCTCATCATGATTTCGGACGAGATTTATGCCCGGCTGGTCTACGGTGTAGAGCATACCTGCGTGGCGTCATTGCCTGGAATGAAAGAGCATACCATTTTTCTGGGGGGATTCTCGAAGGCTTATGCCATGACCGGCTGGCGCATCGGCTATGCGGCGGCCAGCAGGGAAATCATCGCCGCCATGACCAAAATTCACCAGTACACCATCATGTGCGCGCCGACCATGGCACAGGTGGCCGCTCTCGAGGCATTGAAATCAGGCGAGGAGAGCGTGCTGGAGATGGTGGCCGACTACAACCGGCGCCGGCAGTTCATAGTCAAGGGGCTGTGCGACATCGGCCTCTCATGCTTCGAACCTAAAGGGGCATTCTACGCCTTCCCTTCGATAAAGAGCACCAGGTTGAACTCGGAGGAGTTCGCCGAGAGGCTGCTCAAGGAAGAGAAAGTGGCGGTGGTGCCCGGCAATGCCTTCGGGAGCTGCGGGGAGGGGCATGTCCGTTGCTGCTATGCTACCTCGCTGGAAGACATCGAGGAAGCTCTGACCAGGATGAGGCGGTTTGTGAACAAGCACCGGAAGTAGAGAGGTAAAGGGTCTTGCCCTTAGTGACTTCAGTAAAAGCTGAAAGCTTTAATCGCAGAAAAACTCTTATTGCCGCAAATTAATAAGAGACCAGACGGTAAAGACGACCAGGAACAACAGCACCATCAGGACCATCACCCCGAACGGGAAGCGGTACCGGTTAGGATTGAAGGGCTTTGATTCGGGCTGCTCTTCACCGGCTAAAGCGCATCGCACAGACCTCGTAGTCTGGATGAGAGAGCCCGCGGGATTAGCGCTCACCATGGCGAGGGACCTCACTATTCGCATGGTAATCCTCTCCACAACATCGAACAGGCGGCTCAAAGAAAGCACGAACAGGTTGTAAGCCAGGCGGGACGGCCTCCGGTAGAACCAGTCGGTATCCAGAGTAACGGTGGACTCGCCGCCGAGTTTGCCTACCAGCAGCCAGAAGCCGAACCCGGTAAATATCAGGAGCTGCATGGTCTCGATTACGTGAGTGGCGGTATAGGGCTGATAAGTAACCGGGAAGGGCAGGATATTGTAAAGCATCGCCGGATAAACTCCGATAGCGAAGCAAAGGCCGGCGGTCAGCGCCATGCCCGCGTACATGCCCCGCGGAATAGGGGCGGGTTTCAATGAACGCTGCGGGCCAAACCATGTAAAATAGGGAAGCTTTAGCCCGGTATGGAGAAATGTCCCCACGGCGGCCAGGTTCAGCAGAAGAACAATAACATCCATCCTGTTAAGTTCCGCCGCGTAGACCACCATCGACTTGCTGACAAACCCGCTGAAGAGAGGAAAGCCTGAGATAGAAAAGGCGCCCACCATGTACAGCCCCAGGACCAGCGGCATAGCCCGCGCCAGCCCGCCCATCTCCGTCAGCTTGCTCCGTCCGGTGGCGTGAAGGACTGCGCCCGCTCCCATGAAGAGTAACCCCTTGTACAGGATATGGGCAAAGGCGTGTGCGGTAGCGCCGTTGATTGCCATCTCGGTGCCTATTCCGACAGCGGCCACCATGTACCCCACCTGGCTGATGATGTGGTAAGCCAGCAGGCGGCGGATGTCATTTTCAAGAACGGCGAACACTACGCCGTAGATAGCCATGATTGTGCCCACCCATATCAGCGGCTCGAATCCGGCAAAACCGCGGGCAAGGGCATAAACCGCTACCTTGGTAGTGAATGCGCTGAGATAGATGCTGCCGGTAACCGTCCCCTCCGGGTAAGCGTCTGAGAGCCACGCATGGAGCGGCGGGACGGCCGCATTGAGCGAGAACCCGAAGAGAATCAGGTAAGACGCTGTACCACCTTCAAAAAGATTAAACAGCATCGAGCCGGTCTCTGCCTGGTGCCACAGAATCCCTGCCAGAAGCACACTCCCGCCGAAAAGGTGGACTATGATATAGCGCATACCGGCGCGGGTGGACTTCGGCGTCCGCCGCGACCATATGAGACACACAGAGGATACTGCCATTATTTCCCAGAATATGAACAGCGTAAGCAGGTCACCGGCAAAGATAACACCCAGCGAGCTTCCTGCATAGAGCAGCGCTGCCACCTGTTGTCCCGTATCTTTCAGGTGAAAACCGTAGATGCCCCCCAGGAAGGCCATGATTATGAAGACATACCCGAAGGCCAGGCTCAGGCGGTCCACCCGGAGCAGCACCATCTCGTAGTTGAGAAAGGGAACGGTCAGGTTTGTCCCCGCATTCAAATTGACCAGAATGATGAATGCCAGCAGCGGGAATACCAGGTATCCGGCAGACCGGGACCTGCGGGGCAGGAGCGGCAGAACAATGGCTCCCAGTATGAAAATTATGGCGGGCGGCAGACTACCTGTCACCGTCATTCCTTTCGTAGTAGTCTTCTTTGTGTTGCAGCCAGTGGTGGCCGAGCCACTTGGAAATCAGTATGATAGCCACGCAGCCAATCAGCCCGAACAGGGCAAAAAAGCCAGGGATACCGGACCACGGGAACTCGCCGTGCCCTCCGAAGAAGAGGTCAAGCAAAACAAAGGGGACGAGTATTATCAAAGCTATCAGCAATATGCGCTTCACGGCACACCTCCGCCGGTGACACTGGCAGCAACATTCGAAGCCAGTTGGTACAGATGGAAAAGCTGGTCGGGAAAGAGTCCCATCAGGAGGGATAGCACCGCCGTCAACATAAGGGGAATCACCATCCAGGGTGACGCCTCACTATATTTGGAAAATCCGGGAGAAGGAGAGAAAAAGGCGCGAGCTACTATAGGTAAAAAGTAGCCGGCATTCAGAAGGCCGCTGAGGAGCAAGACCCCCGTCAAGGCTACCTGGCCTGTCTCCAGCGTTCCCTGGACCAGATACCATTTGCTGACAAATCCGGCAATCGGGGGGACACCGGCCAGTCCCATCGCCGCCACGGCAAAGGCACCCATAGTCAACGGCATTTGCCTGCCGATTCCGTTCAAATCGCTGATGTTCTCGCGGTGTGTTTTGACATAGATAGCCCCGGCACAAAGGAACAGGGTGATTTTCATGGCCGCATGGTTCACGATATGGAGGACTCCGCCGCTCCAGGCGCTGGGTGAGAGCAGCGCCAGACCGAGCACGATGTAGGATAGATGTCCTATGGTGGAATAGGCGAGGCGCCGTTTCAGGTTATCCTGGCGGAAGGCCATAAGGGAAGCTAGTATGATAGTGACAGCCGCAAAACCTGCCATTATTCCCAGGGCTCCAATTTCCTGCAATAGCTCAGGCCCCATAACAAAGCCGGCCATCCGCACAAAACCGAAGACGCCGGCCTTCACCACGGCCACGGCATGGAGTAAAGCGCTCACTGGTGTCGGAGCAATCATGGCTGAAGGCAACCAGCTATGGACCGGCATAATGGCTGATTTTACCCCGAAGCCTACCAGGAATAGCATAAAGAGCATCATCAGCCTGTCTTGCCCGACCTGCTGGGATAAGAATCCGCCGGGACGAAAGTCGACGGTGCCGGCAATCTGGTAGGTAAATGCCAGTGCCAAAAGGAGGACAACCCCTCCGGTCAGGAGATAGACCAGATATTTGCGCCCGGCGGCCAGCGCCTCCGGCGTCTCTTTGTGGATAACCAGTGGATAAGTGGCGATGGTCAGTACTTCGTAGAATATGAAAAACGTCAGGAGGTTTGCCGCAAAGGCAATGCCCATTGTCGCGGAAAGGCAGACGGCAAAGCTGGCAAAGTAGCGGGTCTGGTTATGCTCGGACAGTCCCCGCATATAACCGATGGAATAGAATGAGGTTAAAATCCAGAGCACTGAAGCCGACAGCCCGAAGATGATGCCTGCCGGGTCTACCTTGAGCGCCAGAGAGACTCCCGGAGATATGGTGAATAGGGCAACTTCCGGGTATTTCCCGGCCAACACGGCAGGCATCATGGAGAGCGTTATGGCAAACTTCGCCAGGGCAGCCGTTATCGTCCATGCTTCGCGCAAATTGGGCCGGCTGCCTGACAATACGATGAGGCCAGATGCCAGTAACGAGACCAGCACTGCTATCAGCGGCTTCAGCGAGAAATATGCTTCCATGCGGTTGTTTATCTCCCACCGGCGATGGAAAATAGAGGAGCTACCACTTGCTCCAGGACCCGGGTTACAATCACGGCGTTGCTCAAGCCCAGGACGAGGACGCCGACCGCCAGAATCAGGATAGGCACGAGAATCCTCGGCGGGGGCTCGCATTTTTGTACTGTACCTGTGCTGCTTGTCGGCGGCGGATTGGCAAAAACTTTCTCAATCACCCGGAAGAAGTAGACCGCCGTAAGCAGGCTGCTGGCTACGATGATAACCGCAAAGGCCCAGTTCCCACCCTCGATGCTTCCCCGGACCAGGTACCACTTGCTGAAGAACCCTGCGGTAGGGGGTATGCCCACCATGGACAATGCTGCCACAGCAAAAGCCCCCATCATCAATGGCATTCGGCGTCCGAGGCCGACAAACCAGGGTATTTCTCTGAGACCGGTCTCATGGCGGATGCCGCCGGCAACCAGGAACAGGCAACCCTTCATAAAAGCGTGATTGAGAATATGAAGCAAAGCCCCGATAATGCCCAGTGGGTTTGCCAGTCCTATTCCCACTCCGATATAGCCAATCTGGGCGATGGTGCTGTAGGCCAGCATGCGCTTGAAGTCCCGCTGGGCAATGGCCATGACGGAACCGAAAATGATACCCGCCGCCCCGCACCACCCGACTGTCGCCATGACTGGTAGCTGGAGGCGCAGATAATCAAGCTGGAAAACGCTGAGCAACATGCGTATCAGGACGTACGCGGCCACTTCTATCTGGACTGAAGCAAGTATGGCCGCGATAATTGACGGAGCGTAGCTATGGGCATCCGGCAACCAGATGTGTAAAGGGAAAAGGGCCATCTTTATGCCGATGCCGATAAAGATGAGGGCAACAGCCGCTATTATCGCTGGAGATGCATATAATGATGGCAGCAGGCGCGCCACGTCTGCCATGTTGAGGGAGCCCGTGGCAAAATAAATAAATCCGATACCGAGCAGGTAGAAAGACCCGGCTACCGTCCCCAGCATCAGGTAGCGAAAGCTGGCTACCAGGGCATGTTTGCCGCCTATGGCTATCAAAGCGTAGCTCGATAGGGAATATATCTCCAGAAAGACGAAGAGGTTAAACAGGTCGCCGGTGACCACCACTCCGATAAGCCCGGCCAGCAACAACATAATCATGCCATGCAGAGGAACGGCCCGCTGTGGGACCTGGTACAGCCCGGCTTTGGGTGGGTATACAATCACTACCAGGCCGACGAAGACGATGATTAAAGCCATGAATGCAGAAAGGGGGTCGAGCACGTACTCGATACCGAGAGGCGGAGGCCAACCGCCCAGGTGGTAGCTCAGCTTTCCCTCGGTTAATACTTGAAAAAGGCCAAAGACGGCGGCTGCCAGGGACAACGTCCCGCCCACCACTGCCGAGATATATGCAAGAGAAGTCCGCCATAACCCTGCCAATATAGAAATGAAGGCGAAAAGCAGCAGGGGCGCAATGATAAGAACGGGCGCAGCAGACACTATTTAGACATCTCCTTCAGGATGCAATCTTCGTCCAGGCTATGGAAGGTGCGGCTGATATTTATCAGGAAAGCTAAGGCTACTGCCGTAAGGGATATCCCCACCACGATGCCGGTCAGCATCAGGACATGCGGCAGGGGGTTGATGTATTTGGCCGGGTCATTGCCGAGCTGAGGGTCGATGACCGGCACTGTAGCGCCCAGCTTGCCCCCGCCCTCGATAAAAAAGAGAAAAATAGCAGTCTGGAGGATGTTCATCCCTATGAGTTTCTTAATCAGGTTACGCTTCGCCAGCATGCCATAAATGCCGATGGTCATGAGAACAGCTATCATGAAGTAAGAATAGCGCCCCAGGAATTCTTCCAACATTATCTCATTCCCTCCGCCAGAACATCGAACAACAGTACCATTGTCCCGCAAACCGAGAAAGCGATGCTCCACTCAACGATGGTTATTCCGAGGAACCTCAGTTCCGCTCCGGATACCCCCGGAATCGGCAAATGCCCGTAATCGAGGAATGCTCCCCCCGCAGCCATCGGCGCCAGGCCGGTCAGCATATAGACCAGCATGCCGGATGCAGCCAGCGCAGCGGCAAGTTTTGGCGGGAATTTCTTGTGGGAAGCCTCCTTCCCCAGACACAGCCGGAGCAGGATGATGCTTACGGCGAAAAGTACCCCCCCCTGGAACCCGCCCCCGGGCCCGTAGTGCCCGTGGACCACTACGTACAGCGCGAACAACTGAATCAGGGGGACCATGACACTGCAAACGATGTCGATTATGACATTCTCGTATCGTTCTATCATAAGCCTTTCCCCCTGCGCAGTATCAGGAGACAGGCCAGACCGGCGGCCAGTATCACCGTTGTTTCTCCTAGTGTGTCGTATCCCCGGTAGTCCGCGAGCACGGAAGTCACGATGTTCGGGGTTCCTGTTTCCTCAATAGTTTTTTCAATGTAATATGGCGAGACGTGGGCATTGGCGGGAGCCTGTGGCTCTCCGCGGAGCGGTAAACCCGTGGTAGCATATAGCATCAGAGCTAGGAACAGCGCCATCACAGGCACAGCCAGCCACCTCATTTTTCGTACCTCCGTCGTGTGCAGAACAGGGCAAGAACAAAGAGGACCCCGCTCACTCCGGCTCCCAGCGTAGCTTCGACAAAGGAAACGTCGATAGCCCCGAGCTGTGCGAACAGCAAAGCCGCCAAGAAGCTGTAAGCGGATAAAACTGCCACCGCGGCAAGCAAATCACGCACCTCGAGAGCCAGGAGTGCGGCGATAATCAACACTACCAGCAGCCAGAAATCAATTTGCCATATCATCTTTCCGTCTCACTCTCCTTGCTGCGCAGATTCATCCTCAGCCGTGCCGTTCCCGCCAGTTTGCTTTTTTTGCTTGGTCCACGGCTCCAGGCCGGAGACCAGGGCAGAGCGGGCTATCGCGTGAGTTGCCGCCGGATTTGCAAGCAATATGAAGAGTAGAATAAGTAGTAGCCTGGCCGTGGTAAGCGTCCACCCATTGTAGATGGCTAACCCTCCAAGCATCAGTATTGCTCCCAGCGTTTCCGATTTGCCCACGGCGTGAATCCGGGAATAGACGTCAGGCAAGCGGATAAGACCGATACAGCTCACCGTTAAAAAGAAGGCCCCGCTAACCATTAATACTGCTGCCAGTATCACCAGTATCATCTGCGGTGTCTTGCTCCTCCCCGCTCGAAGTATTTGACTAGCGCGATGGTCACCACAAAGTTTAATAACGCATAGGCGATGGCGATGTCAATGAACATATCTATCCGCCGGTAGATAAAACCTATCAACACCAGCAAAATGAGGCTATTCGTGCCCAGCCATCCCGCCGCTACCACGCGGTCGAACACGGTTGGCCCAAGCGCTGCGCGGTACAGGCTGACAGCGGTCAGCACTGCGAGCAGGATAGCCACACCGAGCAACAAGGGACTCACTCTTCCAACTCCTCGATAGAATATGCCCAATGGGAAGCGGGAGGCTCTTCCCTCTCCTCCATAAAAATCTCTCCTACCTTGTTTTGCAAAGTTGCTTCCGTGATGTCACTCGCCGAAGGCGGCACCAGGGCATGGACAATATATCTCCCATCCTTCAGGCTGACTGTAATGGTACCCGGCGTCAGGGTGATAGAATTAGCTACAATCACGCGGGCAAGATTTCTCTTTAGTCCGGTGCGGAATTGGAGCAAAGCAGGCGCAATCGGCATCCGCGGATGGAGCACAAGATAAGCCACCTGGAGGTTAGCTATCACGATTCTGGAAAGCAACCATGGAAGGTAAGCCAGAAAACGCCCAATCCGTAAAAAGAACCGCGAATCCCTCTCGGCTTCGTGGGGAAACACCGAGAGAACAAGGTCACGGGTCAGGAAAGTGACAAGTCCTGCCGAAATGACCCCCAGTGTGACATACTTTACTTGAAAACGGCCTGAAAGGATGACCCAGAATAACACCAGGACAATAAATTCCAAGGCTACAATAGTCAGCCTTTCACGCCGGTATCGGTTTGCAACCTTTTTCAACTATACCTTCTTTTAGTCAAGCTCCTGACGCTTCGCCAGGGCACAAATTCGATAGGCACTCGGGGCACAACAAGGAGGGTTACGTTCGCACAACATGATTAGGCTGGCTGGCAACTGTCAGCACCTTCAGGGTGACGGCGCAGAAGAAACACCTTTTTGCGTTCAGCCCGTTAAAACTTATAGTAATCCCAGGGCGTATATTCCTCCTTTGGAGTTAGGCTAACACAGAATGGTTAAACCAGGGTTGAACGATAGTTAAGCGATGGTGAAATGATTGGTTAAATAATAGTCCGTGCTCAGATGGATGTCAATAGCCGCAAAAAGGCCATAACCCAGACAAGCTGGAAATACTAAATTCTAAACACTAAATTCTAAATAAATTCGAAGCCCTAATGTTCAAAGTACAAAGTTGGACTTGGGGCGCCTCTTTGGATACGATTTATTCGGGTTTTGCAGGAGGCCAAATCATTATCCCACCTGCAACCAGCTATTGTATAATGAAATTACTTGAATGGTTTGACCGGTCACATGGTCTTTCAGCGCGAATACTCACCACATGGAAAGGGACAATATTGGCCAGGAGGACGGGAATATTTTTTACCTACTTTCAGGGTGAGAGGCTGAGAGATTTTCCCGCGGCACTGGATGGCATCCTCGACAGGGAAAACATATTCTACTACGATGCCGTCTACGCCCGGCGCGAAGGGCTTTTTTACCTGGAGCCGTTATCGGAAGGACTCCTGTTGAAAGTGCATTCGCGGGAGATGGTGCGGGAGGTCAAGCTGACGGGCGACTACGAATCGGCTTTGTATTCGGCAGGAGGGACCGTCCAGGCCGCAGAGGAAATCCGACAGGGGAAAATCGATAACGCCTTTGTCTTCACCAGCTTCGGAGACCACCATGCAGGAAGAAACTTTTACGGGGGTATGTGCTATTTCAACGGCGCTGCCCTGGCAATCACTGCTCTTAAAGAGAGGGGCGTAAAGCGTTTCGCCATCGTGGATACTGACTCCCATCATGCCGATGGCACCAGGGATATCTTTGCCGCTGATGACAGCGTGCTGCATGTATGTTTCTGCTACCGGGACTACTCTGACAAACACAACAAGGTAGATGTGCTGATTCCTTACCGCACTACTGATGACGAGTATCTTGCGAAGGTGAGGCAGGAATTCGTTCCCAGGGCGATGTCATTCGAGCCGGAGTATATCTTCTGGGAGCTGGGCTACGACGCTACCCGTGGCGAGTACGGGGACAAGGAGTCTGACCCGGGATGCTCATATCGGGATGGCAAGAATCATCAAGGACGCGGCTGACCGTGTTTGTCACGGCAGGCTGGTTACCATTCTTTGCGGAGGCTCAAGCAGGGCCCTCGCGACCTACATAATACCGGGGGTTATCCGGTGCCTTGCCGGACTGAACCAGCGGCAGACGCCGGAGGCCAATGGGCGGGTTGAAGACTGACACCCCATTTTTGCCGATAGGCCTTCTTTAGCTCTTTAAGGCACCCCTGAAATAGTTCCGAGTTTATATTGTCGGTGGACATCAGCAAGGCATCCTCTTTGTTGTCCGTATAATAGCCTTTGCGCAGTCCCACCCGCTTGAAACCATACTTCAGGTAGAGGCTCTGAGCTTCTTTGTTGGAGATACGGACTTCAAGGGTGACTATCCTGGCTTTCATTTTCGCGGCGAGCTCTATTGCGGAGATGAGCAGCATCTCGCCAATCCCACGCCGAAAATGGGACTTCCTCACCGCGATGCTGGTGACATGGGCTTCATCGGAGAGAATCCAGAAGCCGACAAAGCCGAGAATATACTGGTTGCTGGGTGGCGTTTCATCCCGGTCCAGTGATTTCCTCAGACGTGCCAGGAGTCCAGCCAGGCCTGTTCTGTTGGGAGATTCAGTGATAGGTTTTCCAGGCTCCACCGGTTCTGCCCCATCGCAGGCTACTACGTAACGGGCCAATATGTTCTTCAACTCATTCTGGTAGTTTGGCGGCGGCCACATGGTGGGAAAAGCCTCGCGGTCAATCTCCGCGACCTGGGCACAGTCCTCTTTGCGCATTAATCTTATATGGTATGGCAAGGTTTCGTCTCCTTGAGACTATTGTACCACTTCCCAAGCGGAGATTTCATGCAGTGAAAAGTGGGGGAATTAGCTTCATTTAGGACTTTCGATTTTGAGTTCAGATATCAGGGTTCAGGGTTTCCCATATACCCCGGCGCGCTTCTCTGGCTTCTCTTTCCAGTTTCTCGAAAAGTTCCTTGTATTTGATATCCGGTGGAATTGCAACGGCGCGTGCCAGCCCCAATCTTACCAGTTCAGCGTTGACGAAAGTATCACCGACATAGACATACCGCAGCAGCTTGCCGTATCTGTCCCTCTCGGAGAAATCCCTCTCCAGGCGGACCTCTTTTTTCTCTACCAGCCTGCGGTTGGCCTCCAATGCCTGCAAACCGAAGGGTGCGGGTGTGGGCATCACCCTGGGGGTCTCTATGCCTATGTATAACACCTCATCCCGGTCTTCCAGAATGATGCTGTTTGCATCGAGCACCAGGGCTACTTTTGCCACAGAAGGCTTGTCACAACCGCTGATAAGTAGCGCAAGGCTGGCGATGGTTATTAAGATTTTGGTTTTAATGCCTATGGTTTCTTTTCCTCTCTTTTGGATGTGCTGGCATAGCGCTCCCATTCGCTGTAGAGGCAGCCGCAGTATTGCTGGCGGTAGATGTCCATGCTTTTAGTGATGTGGCGACTATCGGAGTACCGCTTCCGGAGGTCGGCGTAAAGGAATTCCACGCTCGTTTCCTTTGCCACCTGGTTGCCTGTTTGGACGATGAGTTCGTGCTTCTGGTGGGGACTGATGAGCAGGGTGGTGGTGAAAGCCTCGAATCCCTTTTGGCGGGCGGTTTCAGCCGTTCTGGAAAGCCTGAGCTGGAAACAATAACGACAGCGGTCAGCCTCGTGCCCCGCTACCTGCCTGAAATAGGCTATCACGTCGTAGCCTTCGGCTATCTCCATCGGCAGGTCTATTTTCTGCGCCAGCGATTTCATCGCCTCCAGGCGTTGCTGGTGCTCCATGAACGGATGGATGTTGGGGTTGTACCACAGCGCGGCAACCTGGTACCCCTGCTTCCGCCAGTATCCGACGGTGTAGGCGGCGCAGTGAGCGCAGCAGGTATGAAGAAGGAGTTTGGGTGTTTTCAAAGGAGTGTTCATTTATTAAGTAAACACCTTTTTAA
>JACPPQ010000063.1 GCA_016190925.1 Chloroflexota bacterium
AACTAATAGAGCGCTATAAGTCCGATCCAGAATCGGTATATAACACATGGTTCGTGGGCGGAGAACAGCGCATGAAAGCCTTTCGTGCGATCCGACGTGGCGTGCGGGATGTCGTGGACAATATTACCGCCGGAACCTTCGGTACGGACTTCAAGGGCTCTCCGCTAGAGGTTGTACTCACAGCGATTACAGAACAAAAGCAAGTCTTTGAGGGTGCGGCTCATCCGTTTTTCTGGAAACCCAAACTACGCATTCCAGATATCTATGAGAATGACGCCAATAAGCACAAGTTCGGTGCGTTTCTCGAAGCCTGTCTCACGGCTACCCGCGAAGAGCAAATACTGGTCCAAATGAGCAAGCTCGCTTCTACACATATCAAAGGCCTTGGCCCGGCATCGGCCAACATCATCTATTTTTTACACCCAACGATTGTACCACCATTCAACACGGCCATTGTGAATGGCTTTAATGCCTTGTTTGGCGATAAGAAGAAACTGGGTTCATGGGAAAGCTATCTAGAGATGCGCGAGGTTATCGTACGCACCAATGCGGAAGTGCGTGACCACCTCTCCAAAGACCTCGGCGCCTTCGGAGGCTTGCTGTTTGAAATTGGGTCTGGTCGATTACTAACTGAAGGTCTTGATGCTGTCTTAACAGCGGAAAAAGCGAAGGCCGAGAAAGCCGCTCGTGACCGGCATTCTGATGTCCTGGCTGAACAAAAGGAAGAAAGCGAGCACACTGAAATCCAGTACCTGCTCATCAAGATTGGACGTGCGCTAAACTACGAAGTCTACGTGGCCCGAAATGACCGACATCGCTCATATGATGGCCAGGCTTTCGCTATGCTCACCGTGTCAGAGTTACCACCTATGGCCTGGCCGCCTGATGTGGTTGAAACAGTGAGCCTCATAGATGTTATCTGGCTCAAGCCAGGAACAGGCGAAATTGCTAGCGCTTTTGAAGTGGAAAAGAGCACCTCTATTTATTCCGGAATCCTGAGACTTGAGGACTTGGCCCGCTCAATTCCGGACTGTGCTTGCCATTTTTACCTGGTCTCTCCTGCTCGGCGTGAAAAAGAGGTCATGGCGCAGTTGGGTCGGCCAGCTTTTAGGAATGATCTGAGCGAGATTAATCTCGCCTTTATATCGTTTGACGATTTGTGCAAGGAATGTGATGCACTGTGCAAATATGGAGAAGATCATACCATCTTAAGAAAGATTGCCCGCTATCATCATTCGATAGGATAAAGTGTATCTTCAAAGTCCGTCTAATTGTCGGCTTTCTTTCGGGATGATGGATGTCCGAGGACGAGTCGAAAAGTTTCGTGTATTTACCCGTTTGGGGAGGGGGAATGAAACGTCTGCTATTTATGGTCGGTGCGGTGGCTCTGCTGGTATCCGCATGTGCAAGGGGTGGCCCCAACCTCACACCAGGGCGCGAAGTCACCGTGGATGGGAAATCCTACCAGGTTATCACCGTTACCCAGCTTAAGTCGATGCTGGATAATAAGGATTTTCTGCTGGTAAATGTGCACATTCCCTATGCGGGGGAAATCAAGGGTACTGACCTGTTTGTGCCATATAACGAAATCGAGCAGAACATGAGCAAATTGCCCGCCGATAAGGGTGCTAAGATTGTAGTCTACTGCCGGTCGGGACAGATGAGTAGCATCGCTGCCAAGACTCTGACCCGCTTGGGATACACCAATATCCGGGATGTGGATGGTGGTATGATAGCGTGGGAGAACGAGGGTTATCGGCTTATTGGTAATCCAAAGTAACCGATATTGGAGTCCAACGTGAATTATCGTCGAGTTTTGGTTCTTGGTCTTGTCATCCTTGCCGTTGTGGGATTCGTAGTACTCTTAGTAGGCGGGTTAGCCCGAAAAGAGCCACCTACCGGCGCCAGTGGGGCTGCCCGCGTCAACCGTCCGGCCGAGGACTTTACCCTGCCGCTGTTCAGCGGAGGTAACATCACTCTCTCCAGTCTTAGAGGAAAACCGGTGGTGATTAATTTCTGGGCTTCCTGGTGCCCTCCCTGCCGTGAAGAGGCGCCTATCCTGGAGGAGGTGTGGCGGCGTTACAAGAATAAAGGCGTGACCTTCATCGGGGTGGACATCCAGGA
>JACPPQ010000065.1 GCA_016190925.1 Chloroflexota bacterium
AAAAATGCAAAACGAATCAAGCAAAATAATTATGTCAACCAATATTAGCCTCAATTTTACATAACTCCAAAAACAAGTAATCGAGGCTATTTGAGCCTGATTCGTTTCCCCAAAAATCTTTTTTTGCCTATTTCCCCTTTCTCCCCTATCAATGGTACAATCTAACCAGTAAACACACGAGGACGGAACTTGAGAATCGCCGGTATCATCGCCAGGTGGCTGTTTATATTAATATTTCCCTTGCTGCTGATGACGGGCACCATTGCCGTGGCGTTTAACAGCCAGCCGTTATACGAGTACGGGTTCAAGAAATACGGCATCAGCCAGGTCACCGGACTTGCTCCCGCGGAGCTTACCAGAGCGGCTAAGGGGTTGGTCGGCTACTTCAACTCGGGCGAGGAGTTCATCAACCTCACGGTCATAAAGGACGGCAGGCCCTTCCAGCTTTTCAACCAGCGTGAGGTAGGCCACCTGAAGGACGTCAAGAAGCTCGTCCGGCTCGACTATAATGTGCTGCTGGGGACAGGCCTCTTTGCCCTGGTCTACGCCGGGGTCAGCCTCTTCCGGCAGAGGAGAAAGCACTGGCAACAGCTTGCGGGAGCGGTCTTTACCGGAAGCGCCATTACCCTCGGCATAATGCTGTTGCTGGGAGTAGGCTCGATGCTCAACTTCGAGGGACTGTTCCTGCAGTTCCATCTCCTCAGTTTCACCAACGACCTCTGGCAGCTCGACCCCAGCCGGGATTACCTTATCATGCTCTTTCCCGGGGGATTCTGGTATGACGCCGCCCTGTTCTGCGGAATCTTCACCACGGTGCTGGCTGTGGCGCTGGGTGGGGTGACAGGGATTTATCTGAGGCGCGCAAGAAGAAGCAAGCCTAGTACCTGATTCTAATAATTTTCCTCTCCCTTGACGGGAGAGGCTAGGTGAGGTCTCACCATAAGCTAAAGCCCCCTCACTCTAACTCTCTCCCACGCAGGGGAGAGAGGACCGCCCAGCTACTTCTGCATTAATTACTTGAGTTTTTCCGGATTCACCCTGAGAAGCTGGTCGTCCTCGGCAGATGGAGCGCCGCGTCCGTCACGATTGCTGGTGAGAATGTAGAGATAGCCGTCCGGCCCCACGACCACGTCCCGCAGCCGTCCGAACCTGTTCTTGAAATGCGCAACGGGCAGGGCCGGGCTATCGACTTTAATCTCTAAAAGGGACTGCCCTCGCAGACCGCCGAAGAACAGCGAGCCGTTCAAAAAGGCCGCTCCGGTCGGCGCCCACGTGTCGCTGCCACTGTGCACCACCGGACTTTCCATGCCGGCCCTCGCATCATTGCCCCGGATTACCGGCCAGCCGTAGTTCCTGCCCGGCAGGACCAGATTGACTTCATCGGTGGCGGAGGAGCCGTGCTCGGTCTCCCACAGCCTGCCGCGGTCGTCCCAGGCCAGCCCTTCCGGATTTCTGTGGCCGTAAGAATAGACCGGGGAGCCGGGAAAGGGATTATCGGACGGTATTGAACCATCGTCCTTCAGGCGTAGAATCTTGCCGGAGAGGGCATTTTTGTCCTGGGCGGAATTCTGGTTCGATGCGTCGCCGGCGGTTATATACAGTAACCCATCAGGGCCGAACTTGAGCCGACCGCCATCGTGGATGCTGGCAGCGGGAATCCCATCGAGGATTATCGTCTTATCGACCAGAGACCTGCCATTCATCCTGAACCGCACCACCCGGTTAGCCAGCCCTCCGTCACGTTGATAGGTATAATACACATACACGAAGCGGTTCTGGGCAAAACCGGGGTGCAACGCAAGGCCGAGCAGACCGCCTTCACCCCGGTGAGCCACTTCGCCGATGGATAGCAGCGGCTCCGGCACCAGGCTTCCCCTGGAATCGATAAGCCTTATTCTGCCAGGCCGCTCGGTGAAGATGATGCTGCCATCGGGCAGGAAATCAAGCGCCCACGGGATTTCCAGCTTCCCGGCAAGCGAGACAACCTGTGGCGCATCGCTAACTTGCGAAGTTGGAGGGACTGACGGAGGCGCGGTAACAGTTTTTGGTGGAGCGGCTGGAGATGGTTCGGTCACAGTTTTCGGCGGAGGGATTGGAGGAGGGACGGCCGTTCTGTCAGCCTCGGGATTCCCGCAGGCAACCGCTGCTAACATCACGATGCCTGCCAGCAGACCGACTTTTTTCTCTGCCGTGTTTTTCATATCAAACCCCCTATAAATCATTATACTCCTTCTCATAAAATAGCTGTCAGCAACAAAAAATTTCTTTACCCCCTTTTCAACATGGGAAAAATAGGCTATACTCTACTAGACCAAAGTCGGGGTGGCGGTACGATTGATTAAATTGGCATGATTAGCGTAGTTATTCCTGCCCTGAATGAAGGGAACTTCCTGGCTGACTGCCTCAAGTCCTTGACGGAACAGGACTACGAAGGCGAGTATGAGCTTATTGTAGCCGATAACGGCAGCACCGATAATACTGTTGCCATTGCTGAGGGCTACGGCGCAAAAGTAGTCTCCTGCCCGGAGAAGAGAAGCGTATTCTACGCCAGGCAAATCGGCGCTGACGCCGCCTGCGGAGATATTATTGTCCAGGCGGACGCCGATACTATTTATCCCGCGAATTGGATTAGACGAATAGCGGAGCAGTTCGCCTGCCACGAGCAGGCAGTAGCGATAACCGGGAGATATGTCTACCGCGACCCCCCACGGTGGGCAAAACTCGAGTATTTTTTGAGACACGCCGTAAACCGGCTCACCTGCGCCCTTTTCGGCAGACCTCTGTCTATTTCCGGGGCAACCCTTGCTTTCTGCCGAAAGGCTTTTGTGGAAGCCAACGGTTATCACGGCATTACCTGGGCCGCCGACCAGTATGGCATCGCCGAGAGGCTGAGCAAAGCGGGAAAGATTTTGTATGACAGCGGCGCGTTGGCCGTTACTTCCGCCCGCACAGTAAACAGAAAGCCTTTCATCGTTATTCTTGGGGACCTTATTGTTCATATCGGCAAATGGGTTAGACACTTAAGCGACCGCTGCGCCGGCGCCCTGGAAGAGTTCAGCGGAAAGACTCGCGCCCGGCGGATTGCCTTCAAACTGATGCCCGCGGCCACCGCTCTCGTTGTCTTCGTGGTGTACGGATATTTCATCCCCACCTCCCCGGTCTTCGGCAAGGTGTACTTCGGGGCAGACACCAATCAAAAGGTTATCGCCCTCACCTTCGATGACGGCCCTAACGACCCCTACACTTCACAGATTCTGGACGTCCTCGGCCGCTATGACGTCAAGGCCACTTTCTTCCTCATCGGGAGGAACGTGGAGCTCTATCCGGAAACCGCCAGGCGCATGTTGCAAGAGGGACATGTCCTGGGCAACCACTCCTACAGCCACAATGCCAACCATGCCCTGACCCAGTCCGGCGCTAAGGATATGGCGCTGGCACAGCAGGCCATATTAGCTGTTACCGGTGTCCTGCCGTATCTTTACCGGCCGCCGCATGGCAAGAAAACCCCCTGGGAACTCGGCGCCGTCAAGAAAAATGGGATGATTGAGGTGAACTGGAACGTTGCAACCGCCGAACTTACCGGCAGACCGGCAACCTGGATAGCACAGCAAATCGTCAGAAAGACTACCCCGGGGGATATTATACTACTGCATGACGGGTATGGGATTGACCACGACATACCCAGGGCCAACAAGAGCGTGACCGTCGAGGCCCTGCCTATCATCATCGAGCAGCTTCACGCCAAAGGGTATATGTTTGTAACAGTCCCCGACCTGCTCGGCACCCCGGCCTATGAAAGGCAATCTAATGAACCTGGAATCAGTCCTCCAGCAAGTCCTGAACTTTACTGGAACTTTCAACCCTGAACTCCTGATTTTACTGTACCTCATCTGCGCCATCGGCGAATTCGGTGCATCTGTTCCCTATTTGCTTGAGACAGTCTGGCTCTTGTCCGGCTACCATGTAGCCACAGGCGTAATTTCTCCACTCCAACTGGTGGCTTTATGGGCTACCGCTCAGGCGGGAAGGCAGACGGGGGCGGCGACGCTCTACTATCTGAGCAGGTTCGGGAGCATGCCGCTGATAAAGCTCTACCGCAGGTGCTTCGAGCCTGCCATAAACGATAAAATCAACAACGGCAACTCCGTGCCCGCAAAGTTCATCCGCAAGGTCAACTACGCTTCCCCGCTTTCGATAGCCACAGGTAGGCTATTCTGGCTGCGCATCCCTATTACGCTGACCATGGCCGTTAAAAAGAAACACGCAACGCTAGCGGCAGGCATTGTGCTGCAAAGCCTGATATGGGACGGCACCTACATTTCGCTGGGGGGAATAGTGGGCGCAAGCGTGCAGGTCAAACCGCTGCAGATGGTAGGATACTCACTGGTGGGACTGAGTGTGCTATACGCAGTGATGTTCATCGCCCAGCGACTTAAGAGGTGGAGAGTGGCACAGAAGCCAGGGAAGCTGCCAGCGCCTTGACAAATATAGGTGGAAGGATAGAGTGCAATTCAGGGATTGTAGAAAACTGATTACTGAATGCTGAAAGCTTTTAAGCCTTTGAATTTGAATTTTGGTTAATGCTTAGAATTTAGAGCTTGTAACTTACCCCAGCCCCTTGACCATATAGTCGCCCTCCAGGCGATAGCCGAACTCGGAGCGGTAGTATTCCCTGGCGCCCACTCCGCTGAGGACGGTAATCTGCTCCGCCTGGAACTCGCTGGCGGCTATCCGCTCGGCTTCCTGCAACAGGGCCTTGCCCAGCCCCTTGTGCTGCGCTGCCTTTTCGTTCTGCTCCCTGAGGGGCACTTCCGGCCCGAAGACGTGCAACTCCCTGATGACGGCTGTTTGTCCCCTGTTCTCCATCCCCGGCAATGGCTCGAACTGGATTCTCAGTCGCAGCAGGCCGAAGAGCGTGTGGTCTTCATCCTCGATGGAGAGAAAGACTTCCCGCCCGCCAGATGCCTGGTAGTCCATTCTAGTCAGGCGCGGCTCCCCCATTTTCCAGCCCTGCTTGAGTCGATGGCCGTACTCCCGGCACCTGATGCACCTGCACTCGATGGACTGTTCGCTCATGCGCTGCCTGACCACGTCCCGCAGCGAATCCTTCAATCCCGCCGAGATGAACTTGCTGGGGATGTCGCGCAGCACTCTCGATATTCTGACGTACTCCGGCACGATGGACTTGATTCTGATGATGAGGCCAATCATGGTGTCGTTGTCATAAGGGTGGTAACGTCCGTCCCGGTGCCATCTTTCAAGCTCGGTGCCTTCCACCACCATGGTAGGGTAGATTTTGAGGCCGTCGGGCTTGAACCTGTCGTCGTTGAACAGCATCCGGGAAAGCTCGAAGTCCTTTTCCGGCGTCGAACCGGGCAGGCCGGGCATCCAGTGGTAATGCACCTTGAAACCGTGCTGTTTGAGCCTCCTGGTGGCCGCAGCCACGTCCTCGACCGTATGTCCTCTCCTGACCAGCCGGTAGACTTCATCATCGAGGGTCTGGACTCCAAGCTCCACCCGCGTAGCGCCGAAACGGAGCATGCGGCCAATCTCCTCTTTGCCGCACCAATCGGGACGGGTCTCGATGCACAGGCCAGTGCAGCGGTGCTCCGCCGTCTCGTTGAGTCGCTTGGCCTCCTCCAGGTCCGCGGATTCCCGGTCGTTGAGGGCATCGAAGCAGTCCTTGATAAAGCGATGCTGGTAATCGATGGGATAAGCCAGGAAAGTGCCCCCCATTATGATAAGCTCAATCTTGTCGGTAGGGTGACCCATCTCCGAAAGAGTCTGAAGCCTCAGCTTGACCTGCTTCAGCGCATCGTAATCGCAGTGCCTGGCCCGTATTACCGCCGGCGATTCGGGCGTGTAGCTCCGGGGCGCGGCTGAGAAGGTGGGACAGTAGATGCACTGCCCCGGACACTCCATCGGCGAGGTCATGACCGCCACCGGAGTGATGCCGGATATTGTCCTGGTGAGTTTCTTCATAGTATACTTTCCGTACCTACACTAAGTTTAACACAACTCGGTTCATTGAGTTCATTGGTTTATTGAGTTTGTAGAGTTGGTTGAGTGAGGCTTTGGTGAAAGAAGATAGCGTGACTGGCGACCTGAAGAACGTCTTCGATAAGATAGCCCCGGGTTGGTACAACTTCCGGCACCGCTCCATCTTCCGCGACGAACTGGAAGCGATGGCGGAGAGGTGGCAGAGTGGCCGGCTGCTCAATGTCGGCTGCGCACACGGGCCGGACTTCATCCCGTTCATACAGGGCTTTGAGTTGCACGGAGTGGACTTCTCCATCGAGATGCTGAAGCTGGCGCGCAAATACGCTCGCAAGTATGATTTCCAGGTGAGTTTAGCTCTGGCCGATGTCTGCCACCTGCCCTATCAGGACGAGACTTTCGATTGGGCGATAGCGGTGGCGACCTACCATCATGTGAGGGGTGGGGAGGGCCAGCTAGCGGCGCTACGCGAACTGAGGAGGGTGTTGAAGCCGGGCGGCGAGGCCTTTATCACCGTATGGAACGGCTGGCAGCCGAGGTTCTGGTTCAAGGGCAAGGAGACTTACGTGCCCTGGCGCACCGGCGACGAAACCCTGCAGCGGTACTACTATCTCTTTTCCTACCCTGAACTGGAGCGGCTGGCAAGAAAGGCGGGTTTTGAAGTCTTGAAGTCCTTCCCGGAAAGCTCCTACAGCTTCCCGGTCAAGCACTTTTCGAGGAATATATGCCTGCTTGTGAGGAAGGGGTAGTTTGGGGTAAGATTGAGAACTACGAGCACTGCCCACGACGGAGGTGGCGACATGATAAACAAGCTGGAAATAAAGAATTTCAAGTCAATAAAGAGCTTGAGCCTGGACTGCAAACGAATCAACATCTTCATAGGCGAACCGAATACGGGAAAGAGCAATATTTTGGAGACATTGGGGCTTTATTCTTTCGGGCGTTACGCGAACTATGGCCCTCTTAAAGACTTCGTGAGGTATGAAAGAACAAGCCAGCTTTTTTATGATGAAAATGAGTCGGAGGAGATGGTAATTAGAGCCGACGATATAGAGTTTAAGGCCACGTTCAAACAAGGTTTTTTCAACGGCATATGGCATACCAAATCGGGCCAGTATGGCATGTCCGGTAACTATAATAACCTGGGATCACCTGGCACACCTGAACTGTCCCCTTTCAAGTTCTACAAATTCGTTGTTCAAAGTCAGTTCCCGCAGCCGGAGTCCGAATTCCTTCTACCTCCATCAGGCAGCAATCTGATGTCTCTATTATTGAGGCATACTGAATTGTATGCTTTGGCTGATGAGATATTCTCCCCCTTCGGTTTGGAGCTGGGCATCAGACGGCAGGAGAACAAGCTTGAGCTTATTAAAAAATTGAAACCAACTATCATCTCCTATCCGTATGCGTTAACCTCGGACACTTTGCAAAGGACCATATTTCATCTATGCGCAATAATGTCTAACAAAGACTCTATTCTGATTTTTGAAGAGCCGGAGTCTCATGCTTTTCCGTGGCATACCAAGTATCTGGCAGAGACAATTGCACTGGATAAGGGCAGAAATCAATATTTTATCTCTACACATAATCCATACTTTCTGCTTCCTCTACTAGAAAAATCTCCCAAAGAAGAAATTACAATAAACATCATATATTATGAAGATTACCAAACCAAGCGAAAACTCTTGCAACCTGATGAAATGGACGAGATTATGCAGATAGATGTGTTCTCTAATCTCAACAGGTATCGGGAGATGCAATGATTGTCATTGAATGTAGCGCGGATGAAGCGCTGGTTAAGTGTGTGACCAGCATTCCTAAAAAGGGAATCATTCATGATTTAAGAGGAAAGGGCGGCGTTTGCGAGCAGCTTAGCATGAAATGGAGAAATAGTAAGGGGCTAGTAGATGAAGATGACCCGCGGGCTGGTCAGCCGCCGTACATCAAATCTGCCCTGTCACACAAAAGTGACATTGGAGGGGACATTAAGTTATTGCATGATGAGTCCAGAGACAACTATCTGATTGTATTGTCGCCAAGATTGGAGGAGTGGATACTAAAGTCGGCTCAAATGCTTGGCATAGACGTAACACGTCATGGTCTACCAAGTGATGCTGATGCACTTCATAGGGTGGTGGATTTCAGATTGGACAAACTCAGAACTCTATTGCATATGATGATACGAAGAAAGTCTGAGAGACTACTGACATTGAAGCAACTGTTAGAGGACACATAATTACTGTGTTTTTACATATAAAGGAGGTACTTTATGCCGTTTGTAACTGTAGAGATGACCGAGGGGCGCACACCGGAGCAGAAGAAGCAGCTCGTGGCGGACATCAATGCTGCCTTCGTGAAGATGGGCGTCCGCCCGGAGGCAACATATATCGCGTTGCACGATGTGCCCAGGCAGAACTTCGCGGTCGGCGGGCAGATGCTCTCGGAGCGGAAATAGCTTAGGGCTACATCCCGCCGTCGATGCCGATAACCTGTCCGGTGATATAGCCGGCGCGCTCGCTGGCGAGGAAGGCTATCAGTTCGGCTACTTCCTCCGGCTTGCCGAAGCGTCTCAGCGAGACCATCGATAGAATGGCGTCTTTGCGCTCCTGTGGCAACCTGTCCGTCATATCGGTCATGATAAAGCCCGGCGCGATGGCGTTGACTGTGATGTTCATGCCGCCTACCTCGCGGGCGACGCTCTTGGTGAAGCCAATCAGTCCCGCTTTGGACGCGGAGTAGTTGCCCTGTCCGGCGGTGCCCATGATGCCGGAGATGGAAGACATGCTGACGATGCGCCCTGATTTCTGGCGAACCATGGGGCGCAGGGCAGCGCGGGTGCATACGAATGCCCCTCTAAGATTAATGTCGAGCACATCATCCCAGGCCTCGTCAGACATCCTCAGCACCAGGGTATCTTTGGTGATGCCGGCGTTGTTCACCAGTATGTCCAGCGTGCCCCACTTATCCGTGATGGCCTGGACCATGTTTTTCACCGCTTCAGAATTCCGGATGTCCGCTTCCAACGCTAGGGCTTCGCCGCCCTGCTGGGCTAGGATGGCGACCACGGCATCGGCATTAGCCTTCTCCGGTGCAATGTGATTGATAGCAAGTTTAGCTCCCAGGCTGGACAGTTTGAGGGCCACGGCCTTGCCTATGCCACGGGAGGCACCCGTTACCAGCGCTACTTTGCCTTGCAGTTCTCCTGATGTCATATTCATTCCCCTTCGAAAATAGGTTTTTTAACCCTATCCCCTGTATCCCCTTTCCCTGCGAGGGAAAGGGGAAGAAATTATAAAAGAGGGGTTGGCACCCCTCTTAGACGCCCCGACTTTACATTCTTTGTGTTGCTGGTTGAACAACATGGTAGATTACTCCTCGAATCTCTTCAGAATAATGGTGCAGTTCTGCCCACCGATGCCGAAGCTATTGGAAAGGCAGACATTCGCCTGCGCCTGCCGCGCCACATTGGGAACATAGTCCAGGTCGCACTCCGGGTCCGGCGTTTCATAGTTGATGGTGGGTGGAATAATCCCGCGCTCCAGAGTGAGCACTGCCGCAATGGCCTCCACAGCGCCCGCAGCGGCAATAATATGCCCGAACATGGACTTGTTCGCGCTTATAGGAATCTTGTAGGCCCTCTCTCCGAAGACCATTTTGATGGCCTTGGTCTCGCAGGCATCGTTTAGCTTGGTGCTTGTGCCGTGGGCGTTGATATAGTCCACGTCTTCCGGCCTTATTCCGGCGCTACGCAGGGCTATAGACATGGACCTGGCCTGGGTCTCCGCGCGGGGGGCGGTGGTGTCGAAAGCATCGAACGACCAGCCGGCGCCTAAAAGCTCTGCCAGGACCGGTGCGCCGCGTTTCTTTGCGTGTTCCAGAGTCTCGAGGATAAGGACTCCGGAGCCCTCGCCGTAAACAAAGCCGCTACGGTTGAGGTCGAATGGACGGCAGGCTTTGGCCGGGTCCGGCTCGCGGGACAGCGCCCCGAGGATATTCAGCCCCGCAAGGCTGATAGCCTCCAGCGAGGCATCGGCACAGGCGGCAACCATCACGTCGGCGTAACCCAGGCGAATGAAGTTCAGGCCGTTGCCGATGGCATCCGCGCCGCTGGCGCACAGGCTATTGACACTGGTATTCGGCCCCTCTGCGCCGAGAATCATGCCTACCTGCAGGGCTACGATGTTGGGGCTTGCCTTGGTAACGAAAAGCGGGTCTGCCCTCCTCGGACCCTTGAGCTTGAATGCCTCGCTCTGCCTGACGATATAATCGTTTTCCACCAGGTTGGAGCCAAGCACGCCTACCCGCTCGCGATTCTCTTTGGACATGTCCAGTCTCGCGTTTTTGATGGCTTCGTTTGCAGCGGCAGAGGCGAAATGGACGCACCGGGGAGAGCGGTCGGCCACCTTGGGGTCGACATAGTCGGTTGCATTGAAACCCTTGACCTCGGCGGCCACTTTCACCGGAAAATTGGCCGTATCGAAGCGGCTGATGGCGCAAATGCCTGATTTGCCGGCCACCAGGCCAGACCAAAACTCTTCTGTATTTAGACCCAGAGGCGAAATGACGCCTACTCCGGTAATTACAACGCGCTGCTGGTTCACGTCTTCCCCTCCACGATGAACAGTAAAGCAATTCCGCCCGCCAGAGGCGGGCAGGGCATGGACCCCCGTATCAGGTACCCTTCGGCTTCGCTCCCGCCTACGCACAAGGCTACGGCGGGCAGGCTCAGGCAAGCCATCCGCCTAGGCGGACATCCCTTAGGAAACCCTGTATATTTTAACCCTTCGACAAAGCTCAGGACAGGCCCTGCGCCCCTCCTTCACTTAAAGTTACGGAGGGCAAGCAGGCGCAGGGTATTATTCTTACGAATAAAAGGAGCTAGAACATTATTTCTGCAGAAAGGTCCCTTCCCCCATTGCGACCTTACAGTGAGCCCGTTGGCGGGCGAAGCAGAATTGACGGTTTCAGTTCCCTTTGGACGGTTGGGCGGGATTGCTTTGTCCCTCAGGCTGAGGCTTTCTCCGCCACCCGACGCTCGATATAAGCCACAAACTCACCGAAGTTATGAATTTTCTCGGTATCCTCGTCAGGAATCTCTATACCAAAGGTGTCTTCCACGGCTACCAATATCTGGACCAGGTCCAGGGAATCCGCTTTCATATCCTTCCAGGTATTATCGGGAGTGAGAACCTCTGGTTCACAGTGTACAATCCTGGTAACGATACCCTTCAACTGCTCCTCAACCGACATGGGTCAACTCCTTTCAGACTTTGAGCATTTTTCTTTGAGCGGCCAGTTCAGATTTCAACGAGCCTATCACGTCCATGTTCACGGCAAGTTTGACCTGAGCTATCTTCTCAGCCACCTGCGGCGCCCGGGTGTGTCCGTGCATCTTCAATGCCAGCCCGTCTATTCCCCATATAAGGCCGCTGCCCACGCTCTGGGGGGTGCTGGTCAGTGATGTCAGGTCTTTGGACATACTCTTGATAAGGCCGGCAAACGGGACATGCTTCAGCTTGCCCTTGAGCCATTCATGGATTACTTCAAATCCACCTTCGCAAAATTTGAACAGGACATTACCCACAAAGCCATCGCAGACAATGACATTGGCTTTTCCAGAAAGTATCTCATTCCCTTCAATATTGCCGATGAAGTTCAGGCCGCTCCTTTGGAGAAGAGCGTAGCTTTCCCTGACAAGGTCATTGCCCTTGCCTTCCTCGGCGCCGATGTTCAGCAAAGCCACCTTGGGATTTTCGATATTCAATAGCTTCCTGGCATAAATAGAGCCGACAATAGCGAAGGTCAGCATGTGATACGGCTTACAATCGACGTTGACGCCGCAGTCCATCAATACTGTGTTCGGCGCAAAGGTGGAAAGTGCCCCGCCGATGACCGGACGCTCGATGCCATCTATCATCCCCATGAATTTGAGGGCGGAAGAAACAAGCGCTGCAGTGGGTCCCGCGCTGATGAGGGCGTCTGCTTCCCCTGCCTTCACCGCTCTCGCAGCCATAGCCACTGATGTATTCTGACGCCGCGCGGAAAGCGCGGGCTTGTCATTTTCTCTGAGATACTCATCCGCATGGACAACGCGGATAGGCAGATTGGAGGCCTTGTTTTTGTCCAACTCTGCGGAAAGGATATCCGTGACGCCCACCAGACTAATCTCAACGCCGTCCTCGGTCTTGGCCGCCTGGACTACGCCTTTGACTATCTCTTCAGGGGCATAATCACCGCCCATGGCATCTACGGCTATTCTTACCTTGCCGTTGCTTACCATAATGAGATTTGCCTCACTCTTGCCGTTCTAGAGCTGAACAGATGCTTCACCGCTAATTACCGTTTCTCCACGCTGATTACTCACCTCGAGGCTGCAAGTAACAAGGGTGGAGTTTTCTTTGACCTGCACGGATTCAACCTTGCCTTTAACCGTTATGGTATCCTTGGGACGGGCAGGAGTTTTGAAGCGCACCGCAAGTTTTCCGCCCGATAACCAGCTTTTTCCGAAGGCTTTGGTCATCATCTCCGATGCGTAAGTCAGGATAAGCATACCATGGGCAATAGTGCCGCCCAGCGGGGTCTTTGCGGCAAAAGCCTCATCGATATGGATGGGATTGAAGTCCCCGCTTGCTTCCGCATAGAGATTAATATCCCGCTGCGTTACCTGCCTGACCACAGTAGGCAGGCTGTCTCCCTGATTCACAATAATAGTAGAATTCGTTTTTTGATTCAAGGGGATGAATTCCTCCAAATCATAAGGCGGGCAAAACGAGGGTGGCTTTGCCCGATAGCACCTTCCCTTTGTCCTGGTCCAGAGCCTCCAGTTGAATCATGAGCAGGTTCAGTTTGCCGCGCTGCACCTTCTGGGCCACCTTGCTCGTACAGGATATAGTAGTCCCGATAGGCACCGGCTTCAGAAATTCCAGTTCCTGAGAGGCATGAATGGTGCCCGGCGGCAGTGAAACTGTCTTGGTCATGGCAGTCATAATATAAGCAGCTATAGCCAGTGGAGGGACAAACCCGGCAACGGGAGATTTCTCCTCACTCTGCGCCCCTACCGCTTCCGTGTACTTGGAGATAAGCTGAGGACTTAGTTGGTAGCTGGTCGATGGAAACTCGTAGCCAACGGCCAGTTGTTCAAAACCTATCAGTGAATTGCTCTCCCTGTTCTGCACCTGGTCTTCCGCTCTTTGACTTCGTTTAACAAACGCCACTATGCGCTACATGGTAGAGCGCATTTCTAAAGAATATAAACCACATACAGCCAATGTGTCAAGTACCGACCCGTGAAAACGCCCGCAATGAGGTGAAATCGGCCGACTGCCTGTTCTTTTTTCGGGGCAATCCTCCATGAAGGTCCGAAAAAGGGCAACATCGCCTCTTTCCCTCCCCCGTATTCCGTGTCAAAGCGCGGGACAGGGCATGGAGCAGGCTTTTAGCAGTCGCTAAATCCCCCATTTCCCCCTTGACATCTCTTGGACCGAGTGCTAAATTAGTGCATCGGAAGGCGAGGTATTTACGAATGCAGAACAGTAAATCAGATTACACGTCGGAGCTACTTAGAGGAAACACGGAGAACCTGCTGCTCCATCTTATCGATGAGCAGGGGTATGCCTACGGCTATCAGCTTATCAGGGAAATAGAGAAACGTAGCGGGGGATTCTTCAGGTTCAAAGAGGGCACGGTTTACCCCGCGCTTAGAAAGCTGGAGCATGAGGGGCTTCTTCAGGGTGAATGGCAAGAGCCACCCAACGGACTGAGAAGGCGGTACTACCGCATCACTCCGGAAGGGAAAGAAGTGCTGAGCAAGAGAATCGCCACATGGCAGGGCTTTACCATGGCGGTAAACCTCGTCTTCAAACCCGCCGGAGCACGCTAGGGAGAACTTCAATGGTGTCGCCCGAGATTAGAAATTATTTGGAGGATGTCAGGTTGCATCTCCGGCTTGACCAGGCTACGGAGGGTCAGGTTATTGCCGAACTGCACACCTACTTCCAGGAGAAGGTCGCCGAACTGCGCCAGAAGGGCCTTCCGGAAAGCGCCGCGACGCGGGCCGCCATCGACTCTTTCGGGCGGGCGAGAGAAGTAGCGCGTCAGATGTATGAAGCCTACGGCAAAGGAAGCTGGCTTGATGCTGCCCTGGTATCCCTGCCTCACCTGATTGTTGCAGTGCTGTTCGCCTCACATCTGTGGAACCATCTGCTCCTGGCGCCTCTTGCCTTTATCGCAATTGTCTGCGTGACGCTTTTCGGATGGTGGCACAGCACATCCAACTGGCTTTATTCCTGGATTGGTTTTTCGTTATTCCCCCTGGTCATCGGAGGATTTATCGCTTACCCCGCCTTTCAGAGCGCTATATCGCTGCTGCTGGAAGGGCGGGAGGTATCCGTCACACAGCTACTGGCATTGTTAGTCGTCTCCGCGTTGCTATTATTCTTCCTGTGGGTCATTTTCAAAACAATCATTCGCATGGTAAGAAGAGACTGGATTCTCGCTTCCCTGATGCTTATGTCCCTGCCGGTTCTGGCAAGCTGGCTGGTCAATATTCAGGAACAGGGCGGCCTTTTCCAACTTGTTCGGAACCCTCAACCCTCTATGCATCAGTGGGATGCATCAATGGCGACGGCTCTTGCCGTGCTGGGGGCAACAGCGGCTACTTTTATCCGGGTGCGCCAGCGCGTACTGAAGGTTACCGCCGTGGTTACCATCGGGTCGATAGTAGCCACTGTAGTTGCGAGCAACCTCCTTGGCCGGGATGACCCCTTTTACCCGCCGGCTTTATTCCTTTTCATGCTCATCTTCCTGGTCACTCCTGCGCTGGTAGAAGCCAGAATCGGGCATGGCAAGAGCTCAGAAATTGATGTTTTTTCTCATTACTAAACCCCCGCAAGGCAGACAGCGCTTGACAGAAGCAACGACCGGTGTTACGATTGAGCTTCAGTACCTAGCCAGCCTATGCTTTAGAACGCTGGGATTATAAGAGGTTAGCCAGATGTCCGGCATCCTGGAAAAGATTCAGTCGCCTGCCGACTTAAAAGAACTCGGCTTTTTGGAACTGGAACAACTTGCCGCGGAGATAAGGGGCGAGCTAATCAGCACAGTGTCCCTGACCGGCGGACACCTCGCCTCCAGCCTGGGTGTTGTTGAGCTAACCATCGCCCTGCACCGCATTTTCAATAGTCCCGAAGACAAGCTCATATGGGATGTTGGACATCAGAGCTATGCCCACAAGCTGCTCACCGGGCGTAAAGATAGCTTCTCCACCCTTCGTCAGTTCAACGGGCTATCCGGTTTCCCGGTGCGCGCTGAAAGCCCTCATGACTCCTTTGGCGCGGGACACGCCGGCACCTCCGTCTCCGCCGCGCTGGGCATGGCGCTGGCACGCGACCTGTCAGACGCTAAAAATCATGTAATAGCCGTCATCGGAGACGGTTCCCTGACTGCGGGCATGGCTTTCGAAGCGTTGAACCACGCAGGGCACCTGGGCACCAGACTTATCGTGGTGCTGAATGACAACGGTATGGCAATTTCTCCAAGCATCGGGGCCATATCGAAGCTGCTTAACGAGGTCAGATTCGACCCGAGGTATGAGTTTGCTAAAAGGGAAGCTAAAAAGACCGTCACTCAGTTCCCCTTCGGCGAAGCTGCCTGGGCGCTGAGCAAGCGAATCAAGCGCAGGGTCGAGATGGCCTTGCTCCCCGGCGCTTTCTGGGAGGAGCTTGGATTCATTTACCTGGGCCCTGTGAATGGCCACAACATAGCAGACCTGGAAGCGGCGCTGGAACGGGCGCGGGACTACGAGTCCAAGCCCACGCTGGTGCATGTCCTCACCAGGAAAGGCAAGGGGTATCCCGCCGCCGAAGCCGATGCCGTGAAGTTCCACGGTGTTTCTCCTAACGGCACAAAAAGCAACGTTCCCGCTTATAGCCAGGTCTTCGGGCAAACCGTCATCCGCCTGATGAAAGACAATGACAAAGTGGTGGCTATTACCGCCGCTATGCTTGACGGCACCGGATTGGCTGCCGCCGCAGCGGAGTTCCCCGACCGCGTTTTCGACGTCGGCATCTGCGAGCAGCATGCCGTGACGCTGGCGGCCGGACTTGCCACCCAGGGATTTGTTCCCATCGTCGCCATCTACTCCACCTTCCTGCAGCGCGCCTACGACCAGATAATCCACGATGTTTGCATACAGAACCTCCCCGTGGTCTTTGCCGTGGACCGGGCGGGCATCGTGGGTGACGACGGCAAGACGCACCAGGGCAGCTTCGATATTTCCTACCTGTGCAGTATCCCCAACATGGTTGTCGCCGCGCCAAAGGATGGGGAAGAACTGCGGCATTTGTTGTTTACCGCAACCAAAGCCGGGCAGCCGATGGCGGTGCGCTACCCCCGGAGCAGCGCTGACCGCCTGCAAAAAGAAGTTAAACTCTCAGAATTGCCCATCGGAAAAGCGGAGGTGCTGAGAGACGGCGAGGATGTCGTTCTCCTGGCCCTCGGCACGATGGTCTATCCCGCCCTGGATGCGGCGGCAAAGCTGGCAAAAGAGGGCATCGAATGCGCGGTGGTCAATGCCCGCTTCGCCAAGCCGCTGGACACCGAACTTATCCTGCGCCTGGCAGCGAAAACAGGCAACATTCTGACGATTGAGGAGAATACCCTGGCTGGCGGCTTCGGAAGCGCAGTGACGCAGCTCGTCCAGCATTCTAATCTCGAAGGTACGAAGGTGTCTTGTGTGGGACTGCCGGACGAGTTCATCGAGCATGGCACGCAGCAGCTACTGCGGGCAAAGTTCGGACTGGACGCAGAAGGAATCGCGCGCCGGGTGATAAGCTCTTTCGGTGAGCGCTCTCTACCTGCAAAAAAATCGGAGAGGTTTCATCGGTGAACGCCCCGGAGGTTTTTGGGAAGTATCGCCCTGCAATCGACAGGGAGCTGGCGGAAGTGCTGGCCGAACGGGAGCTACCGCTTTACGACATGCTGCGTTACCACCTGGGATGGGTAGACCGTGAAGGAAATGCCCGGGCAAGTCCCTCGGGAAAAGCGCTCCGTCCCACTCTGTGCCTGCTTGCCTGCGAAGCCGTGTCAGGTGAGTTCGAAATGGCACTGCCAGCCGCCGCCGCGGTTGAGCTGGTGCACAACTACTCCCTCATTCATGACGATATCCAGGATGACGACCGGGAGAGGCGCCATGCTCCCACTGTCTGGAGCCTCTGGGGAAAGCCCCAGGCCATCAATGCCGGCACGGCCATGCGCATGCTTGCCAGCCTGGCGCTCCTGCGGCTCAACGAACACAGTGTACCATTACAGAAGCAACTGCGCGGGCAGCAGCTTATTGACGAAAGCACTCTTAAACTCATCGAAGGCCAGTACCTGGACATCGACTTCGAAAACCGCTTCGATATTACCGTTGACAACTACCTGGACATGATTTTTAGAAAAACGGGGGCGCTCATCGCCTGTTCGCTGGAAATAGGGGCGCTGGTCGGTACAAAGGATGAGCGGACGATAGCCGGTTTCAGAGAAATCGGCAGGAACCTGGGGCTGGCGTTCCAGATTAAAGATGACATCCTCGGAATCTGGGGTGACGAGAAGAAGACCGGGAAACCGCTGGCGGGCGATATCCGTCGTAAGAAGAAGACTCTTCCCATTGTTTATGGCCTTCAGGATTCCCACAATGAGGCGCGGCAGTCCCTGATAAAGGTTTACCGGAACGGAATGGTTGAAGAGGACGGCATACGAACGGTACTGGGAATCCTCGAGTCCCTCAATGTCCAAGCCCGCTCCCGAAAACTGGCCGAGACATATCGTGACAGAGCACTAAAAACGCTGGACGAGCTGGAGCTTTCACCACAGGCAAAACGCGACCTCGAGGAAGTTTCCCGGTTCCTGGTAGAGCGGAGCTTCTGATGGGAATAAGGTTGCCGGACGATACCATGCCTTCCGCCAGCAATCACACCAACGGCCAGCGCAAACTGGAACATTTGCATATTGCCTCGAACCATGAGGTCGAACCGGAAGGTGTGACCACCGGCATGGAGGAATACCAGTTCATACATCAGGCGCTGCCGGAGCTTGACCTGGCGGCCATCGACCTCTCAACCGAACTGTTTGGAAAAAGGTTGAATGCCCCACTGGTGATATCCTCGATGGTAGGAGGAATCGAACCGGCGAGACAAATCAACCGGAACCTGGCGCAGGCTGCCCGGGCTCTGGGGGTGGCGATGGGGCTGGGTTCGCAGAGGTGTGTCATCGACCGGCCGGAGACCGCCTCAACCTACGAGGTGCGCGACATAGCGCCAGGCATCCTGCTCTTCGCCAACCTGGGTGCTGTGCAACTGAACTACGGTTACGGAATCAGCGAGTGCCGCCGGGCGGTGGAAATAGCGGGCGCCGATGCTCTCATCCTGCACCTGAATCCCTTGCAAGAGGCGCTCCAGCCGGAAGGCAACACCAATTTTGCCGGACTGCTGGCAAAGATTGAGAGGGTCTGCCGCGAGCTTCCCGTTCCGGTGATTGTCAAGGAGGTCGGCTCCGGCATATCCGATAACGTGGCGCGCAGGCTGGCTGAGGCCGGAGTAAGTGGCATCGATGTGGCCGGCTCCGGGGGCACCTCCTGGAGCGAGGTCGAGAGGCACCGAACACAAACGGAGATGGCGAATAACATCGCCGCCTCCTTCGCTTCGTGGGGTATTCCCACCGCGCAGTCGATTGTGATGGCGCGCCGGGGCGCTCCGGAAGCGACCATCATCGCCAGCGGCGGCATCCGCACGGGACTGGATGTGGCGAAATCAATCGCCCTCGGCGCTGATGCGGCGGGAATAGCCGCTCCCATGCTGAAGGCGGCTGCTGTTTCAACCGAGGCCGTAATGTCAGCGCTTCAGGAAGTCATCGAAGGGCTGCGGCTGGCGATGTTCTGCACCGGGGCGGCCAATATCGGGGAACTTAAGGGTTCACCTCTGCTGAAAAGAAGAGTGGAGATGGTTTAGTCAGAAGCCAGAAGTCAGTAGTCAGGAGAATAGCTAAAAGCTGAAAGCTCTTAAGAGGTAAAAATGGGTTTTTCACGGCAGCTCTCGCTGTCACTTTCAAGATATGTGATGGGCAACAAGCTCCGGGGCAAGAAACGTTTCCCCCTGGTGCTGATGCTGGAACCTACCTTCCGCTGTAACCTGGCCTGTGCCGGATGCGGGCGCATCAGGGAGTACCGGGACATCGTCGACCAAGCGATGTCCGCCGATGAATGCCTTAAGGCAGTGGATGAGTCCGGCGCGCCGGTGGTGAGCATCACCGGCGGAGAACCCCTCCTCCTCCCCGACATTGGTCAAATCGTGGAGGGGATTATCGCGCGCAAGCGGTTCGTCAACCTCTGCACCAACGGCTTGCTCCTGGAAAGCTCGCTGGGAAAATTCAAGCCCGGCCCATACATGAGCTTTGTCCTACACCTTGACGGTCTGGCTGAGTCCCACGACGGCTTTGCCGGTCGGAAGGGCGTCTTCGATACCGCCGTCAACGGGATAAAGGCGGCCAAACAGGCAGGCTTCCAGGTGCTTATCAATACCACAATCTACAAGCAAACTAAACTGGCTGAAATAGAGCATCTGTTCACGCTTCTGTCCCGGATTCCGGTCGACGGCATCATGACCGCCCCCGCCTTCAGCTACGAGGCGGTTGGCAGCGACGTCTTTATGTCAAGAAGAGAAATCGTCAAGGCCTTCCAACCCGTATACCGGATGCGGGAACGGTTCCGCTTTTATAACACTCCCGTATACCTGGACTTTCTCGCCGGCAAGAAGGAGCTCAGGTGCACGCCGTGGAGCACTCCCACCCGTAACCCCAAAGGGTGGAAAAGACCGTGTTACCTTGTCACCGACGGCCACTGCGGGTCTTTCCGCGAGCTCATGGAGGATACCTCCTGGGAGAAATACGGCGCGGGCAATGACCCGCGCTGCGCCAACTGCATGGTCCACTGCGGATTCGAGGCCAGCGCCCTGGATGAGCTCGGTAAAAGCCTGCCCGCTATATGGCAGACTGTGCGGTGGAATTTTTCCAATCACAAGTATCAACTATGAGCATTTTACAATCCTTCAATTGAAGGGCTACGAAGAAAAAATCTCCTCTTCCTTGAGGGGAGAGGACTAAAGCCTGCCCCGTACTTGATACGGGGGTGAGGGTGAGAGTGTTTTCCCCTCACTCTAACTCTCTTCCATAAGGGGCGAGAGAACCTTAATAACGGAAAGGAAATTATGTTAGCAATACTCGGAGCACTCGACAGAGAAATTGCGGGCGTGCGCAAAGGCATGACCGTCGAGAAAACAATTTCGGAAAACGGCTTTCGTCTATACCTGGGCAAATACGCTGAAAAGCCGCTCCTCCTGGTAAAGACCGGAATGGGAAAGCAGCGGGCAGAGAGCGCCGCCAGGCTTGCCCTTGAGCAATACCCCGTTTCCGCCCTTGTGTCCATGGGATTTGCCGGTGGCTTGACCGGAGAGTCGAAGGTCGGAGACATTGTACTCTGTTCAACTCTCTACTGTAATGACAGGCACGGAAATACGGATAATGCCCTGCAATCGGATGCCAAGCTTCTCGCGCTATGCTCTCAGGCGCTGACCGGCAAAGTCACCAGGCTGAGGCAGGGTAAAACCCTGACCGTTGAGCGGCCAATCTGCACTCCCGATGAAAAGCTGGCTGCGGGTCAAAGTTATCGCGCCGACGTGGTTGAAATGGAAAGCTACTGGATTGCCAGCGTGGCTTGCGAAAAACATATCCCTTTCATCGCAGTCCGTGTCATCTCCGATGACTCTAAGGACCTCCTCCCTCCTTTTGAGATATTCAAGACAGGAGGAGGTCTTAAGTGGCATAGGGCATTGCCATATTTTCTTTTGCACCCCCGGCGCGCGGCCGGGCTTATTGTTCTGAGGAGAAGAGCCAGAGAGGCACAAAATAACCTTACTGCCTTCCTTGATTACCTTATCGCAAAGGTATGAGACAAGTACACTGAGATGAAAGCGCTTGTAACCGGAGCAACAGGGTTTATCGGCGGGAACGTGGTACGCCAGCTTCAGAAGCAGGGCTACCAGGTTAGAGCCTTTGTCAGGAAAAACAGCGTCCGGCAGAACATCGAAGGCCTGAATGTTGAAGTAGCCGTAGGAGACCTCCGGGACAGGATTTCCCTGGATGAGGCGCTTCGCGGGTGCGATGTGCTCTTCCACGTGGCTGCCTCATATACCTTCTGGACGCCCGACCCCGCCGCAATCTACGAAACGAATGTCAAGGGCACGGAAAACATTCTCAGCGTTGCCCTGCGACGAGGAATCAGCAAAGTGGTTTACACCAGCAGTGAATCGACTATACCGGTGCGCAACGGCTGCCTGGGCACGGAGGAGGCGGACGGAGAACACTGCAAGCTGCCAGGCCATTACAAGAAATCCAAGTACCTTGCTGAAAAGCTGGCCCTCAAAATGTGCCAGGAAGGGCTGCCGCTGGTGGTAGTCAATCCCACCACCCCGATAGGACCGTTTGACGTAAAGCCGACGCCCACAGGCAAGTTCGTCGTCGATTTTCTGAACCGTCGCGTACCCGTCTACGTGAACACCGGCCTGAATATAGTGGATGTCGAGGACGTAGCCAAAGGACACATCCTGGCACTGGAAAAAGGCCGCACCGGTGAAAGATACATACTTGGGAATCAGAATCTTGCCTTCAGGGAAATCCTGGGCATTCTGGAGCGTCTGACGGGTATCGCAGCGCCAAAAGTGAGAATTCCAATCTGGGTTGTTTTGAGCGCCGCTTACACCGATGAGTTTGTCAATAGCACAGTCTTGCGGCGCTGCCCCGGAATCCCTGTGGCTGGCGTGAAGGCAGCACGCAAATTCAGGCATTTCGATTGCTCCAAGGCCGTCCGCGAGCTTGGACTTCCGCAGACGCCTGTGGAGGAAGCTTTTCAGAAAGCTATCCAGTGGTTCAAGGAAAACGGATACGTAAAACAACAGGGGCCAGAGGTAAAACAACCCAACCTCAGGAGGGAACATTGACAGCACGCATTGTCCGGACTAAAAGCGAAGAAAGCGAAGGGTCATTTCCCGCAGTAGACCCGTCAGAAGTTGAGCGGGCTATCAGCATTACCCGGGACTATCTTCTTAAAATTCAGAACAGCGATGGCTACTGGGTCGGAGAGCTTGAAGCAGACCCCTCGGTGTCTGCCGGCTACATACCGCTAATGTATTTCCTCACCGGCAAGGTCGACCCGCAGCGAGCGCGGAAGATTCTGAACCATGTGAAAAACAAGCAAAAAGAGGACGGTTCGTGGAGTTGCTATTTCGGCGGTCCAGGCAACCTGAATGCTACCATCCAGACTTACTTTGCCATGAAGCTGGCCGGAATATCACCGGAAGAGCCTTTCATGCGTCAGGCACGGAAGTTCATCCTCACACACGGAGGCCTGACACACGCAGACGTGCTCACCAAGATATGGCTGGCTGTCTACGGCCAATTCGACTGGCGCAAGACCCCTACAGTCCCGCCCGAAACAATATTCCTTCCCAACTGGTTCTACTTCAACATCTATGAATTTGCCAGCTGGTCGCGCGCTACCATCCTGGCGCTGATGGTTATTTCGACCACAAAACCCGTATGCCAGGTGCCCGAATACGCTCGCGTCCCGGAGCTTTACGTGGAAGCCGAAGACCGGCGCGATTTGCCGCTGGGCATAGCCAAACATCTGTTCAGCCGGGAGAGCCTCTATCTCTGGTTCGACAATCTCTTCAAAATCTACGAAAAGATGCCCTTCAAACCCGGCCGCGCGCTTGCCCTGAGAAAGACGGCGGGGTGGATAATCGGGCACCAGGAAGCCGATGGCGGCTGGGGCGGCATCATGCTGCCCTGGGTATACTCCCTCATCGCCCTCAAAAGCCTGGGACGGCCTCTTGCCCACCCGGCCATCCGGAAAGGAATAGACGGCCTAGAAGGGTTCATAGTTGAGGACAGCACTACCTTCCGTCTCCAGCCGGCGGTCTCTCCAGTGTGGGATACTGCCTGGACGGTACTGGCCCTCGCCGAGTCCGGCCTGCCCGCCGAACACCCGGCGCTTGTAAAAGCCGCCCGCTGGCTGCTCAAGGAAGAGGTCAGAACGCCTGGCGACTGGAAGGTCAAAAGCCCGAAAACTCCCCCCGGCTGCTGGGCCTTTGAGTTCGAGAACGATTTCTATCCGGATATCGATGATACCGCCGTGGTCCCCCGGGCGCTGCGGAGGGCACGCCTTCCCGGAGCGGAAGAAGCGCAAAAGGCAGCAGCTATCAACCGGGGCCTGCGCTGGGCCCTCGAAATGCAGAGCGATGACGGTGGCTGGGCGGCCTTCGACCGGAACAACAACAGGCAAATCCTGGAGCATATCCCCTTCGCCGATTTCATGACCCCCCTCGACCCTACCAGCCCGGATGTCACCGCCCATGTCCTGGAGCTAATCGGAGAACTCGATGTTCGCGCTCCTCGCAAACGGGCCCTTGCTTATATCAGGCGCAAGCAGGAGCCGGATGGGTCCTGGTATGGTCGCTGGGGAGTCAACTACATTTACGGCACCGGACTTGTCCTCGCCGGCCTGCGGGCAATGGGAGAAAACATGAAGCAGGACTACATCCGCCTGGCGGCCTCCTGGCTTGAGTCCCATCAGAACCAGGATGGCGGCTGGGGTGAGAGCTGCTACTCCTACTATCAGCCGTCTTGCTGCGGCCTCGGCCAGAGTACTGCTTCTCAGACCGCATGGGCGCTGCTGGGCCTGCTGGCTGCAGATAAGCATTCAAGCCCTGCCATCCAGAGAGGCATAAGCTATTTGCTGAAGACCCGGCAAACCGATGGAACATGGTTGGAGGAAGCCTACACCGGCACTGGTTTCCCCAGGGCCTTTTACCTGAGATACGACCTGTACCGCATATACTTCCCGTTGCTCGCCCTGGCAAAATACCAAATCTCTTTGAAGGAGAGTTAAAACCATGAGCGCCATTGAGGAACAGTTGGCCCGAGTAGACCCTTCGCAGAGAGTTTTGCTGCTATCCCACTGTCTGCGGCCCAGCCAGACCTGCCCCGGGAAATACAGCAAGCAGGGACTTGAGTGCCCGCCTGATTGTAACGAGGACTGCTCCAATGGCCGTCTCCGCCGCCTGGCCGTCAAGCTCGGCTACAAAGGTGTCTGTATCGCACCGGGAGGTCGCCTGGCGCTAAAGTTCGTCAAGGAGAACAGCCCGCAGGGAATCGTGGCAATAGCCTGCCACAAAGAGCTGGAGGAAGGCATCCAGGGCGTGAAAGAGCTTGCCGCGGAGGCTGCCCCCAACCCGGCGATAGTGGTCGTCCCCCTGACCAAAGACGGGTGCGTGGACACCGAAGTCAATGAGGAGCTCGCTTTAGAGATGGTTGCCCTGGGCTGCACTCTGCCTTCCGGAGAAGGAAGGGCTTAAAAAGGCCTTCAGCCTTTAGCTCTCAGCCCCCACCCAACCTGAAGCAATCTGTCTCCCTATGTCATTTCAGCGGAAGCGGGAATCCACCCATGGTGTGGGCAGAAAGGCCCGATACCAGTTGGCTGAGAGCTTTCACCTATTTGTTTTCCATGATTTCCCCTTTGTTTTGGCCTGTTTTGGCTTTGTTTTTGCGCTGCCCGCAGATAAAATAGCGGTATCCCACCCGCCAGCCTGAAACTTCATAACTCATAACTGCCTCCAAAATACGACAAAACCCTTGCCTAAAACAGTACATATGTGCTATTATAAGACCACCATCATGGTTTTGTACCTTAACAATTTGAAATCTTCCCCCGGCAGAGGGGCAAATGGCAATTGTAGCTACAGAGTACATGCGTCAGTTCCTGGAAGCTACAGCCAGATGCTTCACGTTAAAAAGGTCGAAAGCCCGGGGCTGATGGCTGATAGCTTTACATAACTTACGTTAAAAAACAAATCAAAACGAATATTTACTTACCAGAAATTAGCCTCGACTTTACATAACAGTACATGCAAAACGAATCAAAATGAAACGCTGTTACCGCCCAAAATGAATACAACTTTACATAACTCTAAAAACGAATATTCGTATCTAACTAGCCTCGGACTTGTTTCCCTGAAAATCAAAAATTTGCCTATTTCCCTTTTCCCGAAGGAGTTATGTCAAATGAGTCAGCAGAAGGCGTTTAAAAACAGGAAAACCATATCAACCAGATTCGCATGTGCCTTTACCCGCCCCCTATTTTCGTGGTATAATATCCATACAGTGGAACAACCTATTATCGCACCCAGGACACGTACAATTAGACACAGTTCCTCAGAGGCCAACTTTTGCTCTCCCCCATCGCATAAACCATTCTGTTTCTTCATTTTCTTTTTCCCATCCATTAACAAAGAGGTGACTATAGCTTTATGACAGAACAGGATTTGAATTCGTTAAATTCGCCTTTGGATAGCAGTGACTATACCGCCGAACAGATTCAGGTGCTCGGTGGGCGTGAGGCCGTGCGCAAAAGGCCCGGAATGTACATCGGCAGCACCGACCGGCGCGGCCTGCACCACCTGGTCTATGAAATCGTCTATAACTCCATCGATGAAGCTATGGCCGGCTACTGCACCAAAATTACAGTCACCGTCCTTAATGACGGCTCCGTTTGCGTCGAGGACAACGGCCGAGGCATCCCGGTGGATATCCATCCCCAGACTCACAAATCAGCCCTGGAGACGGTACTGACCACGCTCCACGCCGGAGCCAAGTTCGGCAGCAAGGTCTACCAGGTATCGGGCGGCCTGCACGGCGTGGGCGCTTCCGTGGTGAACGCCCTCTCGGAGCGGCTCAAAGTCAACGTCAAGCGTGACGGAAAACTCTATCAAATAGAGTTCAAGCGGGGCATACCGCAGGCCAGCGTCAAGGTGGTCGGCGAATCCCAGGGCACCGGCACCACCACTACCTTCCTGGCAGACAAGGAAATCTTCACCTCCATCGAGTATGACAACGGCATTTTGAGTGAGCGGCTCCGCGAGATGGCCTACCTCAACAAGTCGCTCGAAATACATTTCCTGGATGAAAAAACCGACCTGGACAAGACCTTCTTCTTCGAGGGCGGCATCAACAGCCTGGTCCGCTTCCTCAATCGGGGACGTAACGTCATCCATAAGCTGCCCATCTACATCTACAAGACGGTAAACGGCTACATCGTCGAGGCGTCGGTTCAGTACAACGATGGCTTCGCGGATGCCACCTCCAGCTTCGCCAACTGCATCAATACCCAGGATGGCGGCACCCATCTTACCGGCTTCCGCTCCGCCCTGACCAGGGCACTGAACGACTACGCCAAGAAATATAAACTGTTGAAAGAAGACGAGCCCAACCTCTCCGGAGAAGATGTTCGGGAGGGAATCACCGCCGTTATCAGCGTAAAGCTGCCCGACCCCCAGTTCGAAGGGCAGACCAAGGGCAAGCTGGGCAACGCCGAAATCAAGGGCGCGGTCGAGAGCGCCGTCAGCGAGGGGCTGACCCAGTACCTCGAAGAACATCCCGATGACGCTAAGAGAATCATCGACAAGTGCATCACCGTTGCCAAAGCCAGGGAAGCGGCACGGAAGGCGCGCGATTTAATCATCAGGAAGAACAGCCTGGATTCCAGCACATTGCCCGGAAAACTGGCTGACTGCTCGGACAAAGACCCCGGCGCCTGTGAACTATTCCTGGTAGAAGGCGACTCCGCCGGAGGCTCGGCCAAGCAGGGACGAAACCGCGCCTTTCAGGCCATCCTCCCATTGCGCGGCAAAATCCTCAACGTGGAAAAAGCCCCGATGGACAAGATGCTCGGCCACGAGGAAATCCGCGCCATGATTACCGCCCTGGGAGCCGGCATGGGGGAGGAGTTCGACCAGACGAAGCTGCGCTATAACCGAATTATCATCATGACGGATGCCGATGTCGATGGCGCTCACATCCGCACCCTGCTGCTGACCTTCTTCTTCCGGCACATGACCAAGCTCATCACCGAAGGGCACCTGTTCATTGCCCAGCCGCCACTCTACCAGGTACGCACGGGGAAGGAACAGCACTGGGTCTACAGCGACCAGGAAAAGGACAAACTGCTTCAAAAGATTAAGGCCGGGAAAGACGGCAAAAAAATAGACATCCAGCGGTACAAAGGTCTGGGCGAGATGAGCGCCGAGCAGCTGTGGCAAACCACCATGGACCCCTCCAGCCGCACCATGTTGACCGTCAAAGTGGAGGATGCCGCCAAGGCGGACCGCACCTTCCACATGCTAATGGGAGACGAAGTTTTGCCGCGGAAGAACTTTATACAAGCTCACGCCACAAGCGTCAAGAACCTGGATGTTTAGCTGCGGCAAATAGAAATCCTTGCAGGGAGGCCGATGGCCTCCCTCTTCTTTTTAGCGCAGCGAAAAGACCATTACGCTCAACTAAGTTTGCGTATCCTTTTCCCAGACATTTCAACTGCCATGACAACCTTTTTATTATGGCGTATTTGCGCAATAGCGCACTTACGCTGATGCGTCTTTGCGTACTTTCTTACTAATAGTCTCATAACTAATCTGAACGTTAACTCCTTTCCGATAGGGGATATAGGGAATTTGTAATCTATCAACCTTCCCGGGGAAAATCCCTCACAATCTCCCCCGCATCAGGTACGGGTTCACTCTGAACGGTTCACCCCCGTATCAAGTACGGGGCAAGCTGTGAACGGGGCAAGCTATTTGCGAAAGGGAGAGGCTATTTCCCGAGTCTATCTTAATATGAGACGGTGAGTTGACACATTTCTGCCTGCGCTTGCGTCTCACCGCAGTCCCGCAATTGCGCAGTTCCGCATGCACGGTTTTCCGCATCTACTCATCCGTGCACAGTGAGGTTGCCACTACCAATATCCTGTGTTATACTTACATCAATCCGACAGATACGATACGCAATGACGCACCGGCGCAATTACGCATCTGCGGCTATATTTATAGCGGGGATAACTATCATCTGCATCGAACCGTTCATCCTGTCAATCGTTCAGAAGCGTATTTGCGCATTACCGCATATTCGCACTTGCGCACCTGCGTTGCAAACTATATAAGAGAGGATTTTTTATGTCCGTAATCTGCGTCGCCAACCAAAAAGGCGGCGTCGGCAAGACCACCACCGCAGCAGCCCTTGCCGAAGGTTTAAGCGAACACCGCAAGCGTGTCCTGCTGGTTGACTGGGACCCTCAGGGCAGTCTTACCATCTCAATGGGCTTCGACCCTGAGGAACTCAAACAATCCGCTTATGACGTTCTGGCCAGCATCATCCGTAACAATGGTAACCCGTCTGTTAAAGACGCTATCCTGTCTACCACTATCCCTAATGTCGACCTGCTGCCGGCAAACGTGGAATTGTCACAGGCAGAGCTAGACCTGGTAGACGCACGCGGCAGGGAGATGGTCCTCAAGAATATGCTCCAGCCGGTACGCCAGTCTTATGACTTCATCATACTTGACTGTCTTCCCAGCCTCGGCCTTTTGACTATCAATGCCCTATCTGCGTCTGACAAGGTCTTGATACCGGTACAGGCCGACTTCCTGGCAATGAAAGGCCTCATCCTTCTGCTCAATACGATAATACGCGTTAGAGATAGAATTAACCCCCCGCTGGAAATCCTGGGCATATTGTTTACCATGACCAATACTCGGACTTTACATAGCAGAGAGGTCATAGATATGACCAAGAAAATCTTTGGCGAGAGGATAAGAGTATTCGAGACCATTGTACCAAGCAGTGTCCGTGTAAAAGAAGCTCCGGTAGCAGGTAAGTCAATCCTGGCTTATGCCCCCACCTCAGACGGAGCCTCTGCTTACCGGTCACTAACAAAAGAGGTGATGAAATGAAAAGAGCTCAGATATCCGAAGGGCAGGTGCTACATACGGCCCTCGACCGTCTCACTGGTGCCGACGCTTCCGCGCCATCCGTTCCCAAACCTCCCAGGGAAACCATGATTAAGCTATCTGTCTTCCTTAACAGGGAAGAGGATGCCTACCTTGAAAGCCTGGCATCAGCGGCCAAGTTCAGCGGCGGCACCAAAATCAGCAAAACAAAGCTGGTCGAGGCTATGGTGCGTGCCTTCAGCCAGAGCAAGCTGGATGTCAGCGGTGTACGTAACGATGATGAGCTTATGTTCAGAGTATCTGCGCAGTTGCGCTAATGCGTTATTACGTATTTACGTAATTTGCCACACCTTACTCTTCGCACATCTTTTTTCATTTCTCTCCTACCGCTAATTCGCCTGTCTGCCATAAATCCATCAGTGTGTTCAAATCATACCCCTGCTCACGCAGCGCATCTCCTCCGCCTTCATGGCGGTCAACCAGACCAATGACCTTCACCACCTTAGCGCCTGCCTCTTCCACTGTTTTTATTGCCCTCAGCACCGAGCCTCCGGTGGTCACAACATCCTCCAGCATAGCTACTCTCCACCCTGCCTTCAAATGACCCTCTATTTGCCTCTTGGTTCCATGCTCCTTTGCAACTTCCCTGACTATGAAAGTAGGTATCGGTTTCCCTTCACTGAAGCTTACCACTGCCACCGCTGACGCTATCGGGTAAGCCCCGGTTGCCACCCCCCCCACAGCATCTACACCAAGACCATTCAGCTCCTCGAACAAGACCTTTCCAATGAGATAGGCTCCCTCCGGCCATAGTGTCAGCTTCTTTGCATCGAAGTAGTAAGTGCTCTTCCTTCCCGATGTCAAGGTAAAGTCCCCGTGCAGAAGAGCGCCGACCTCGGTCGCCAGCTCGCTGATGCGTCTTACTTTTTTTTTATCCAAATCTTGCCTCCTTGTCGGTACAGCCTATGTTCACGAATATAATCCGCCACACTTTTAGGCACAAGAGTATCTACAGGTAATCCCTTTCCTATTTTTTCCCTGATACTGCTTGCGCTTATATCTATTTCCGGTTTCTCCATCACAATAACCCGTCTTGATATACCCGGTACAGTTTCCTCCATAGCCAGAAGGTCTGGCAGCGCATATCCGGGGCGATGCACCGCCACCAAATGACACATCTCCACCAGTTTCTGAGGCTCTTTCCATTTTGTTAAAGTAGCAATAGAGTCCCATCCAAGGATAAGATATATCTCGGTGCCCGCTTTCCTCTTTCTCTTCAAATCGGCAATTGTCTCCTGCATATATGACGGTCCGGGTCTTTCTATTTCCACACTTGACACATCGAAGTATGGCTTTCCCGCAGTTGCCAGGCGCACCATCTCAAGCCTATCTTTCGCGCTGGCTACAGGTTTATACGCCCTCAGCCACGGTTGCCCCGCGGGCACAAAGAGGATGCTATCCAGACCCAGGCTCCTCTTTACGTCCTCGGCAATAATCAGGTGACCGTTGTGTACCGGGTCGAAAGTCCCACCCAAGACCCCAAGTTTCATTCCCCTAAAATTCCCATTCTAGTTTTCCACATTTTATTCTATCTCCCGGTTTTGCGCCTGCCTTTTCAAGCGCCCTCCTCAGACCTCTTTTCTCTAATTCTTTTTGCAGCTGGCGCCGGCTTTCGTAGCCACTTATATCCGTACCTTCTACCAGTCTCTCCATTTCCGGCGCTGATACTACAAAGGTTTCTCCCTCTTTTCTCACATTTAGTTCCGCATGTCTCGGACCAGGCGTTAAGACTCTTTCTGGTGCCTTCTCCTCATCTTTCTGGTTTCTTAAAGACCCTAACACTCCAACGACCTTCCCCAGAAGTTCGTTTATTCCCTCTCCCGTTACTGCAGAGATGAACGTTACTT
>JACPPQ010000073.1 GCA_016190925.1 Chloroflexota bacterium
AGTATAGACAGGTAGAATGATTCTTGTCAACTACTTTTTCGGCGGCGCGCTTACCGGCGGCTTCTTGACCTCAGTCTTCTCGGTCTTGGACTCTTTCCCGGAGTCCGGTCGCGGCATTCACATGCTGGCGATTCTATTGCAGAAGTCTCTAAACGATGTCATTCACCACCTCCTAATCTAATGCGATATACTACTCTACTCCACCCTGCTTCTTTGCGCAACCATTATTATTTCAACGCTTCCATAATCACAGGTACGCATCTTTCCCACCCGGCGGGTATGAAATGAATTCCCTGGCACATGGGCTTGAGCTTCTTTAGCAGGTCGATGGAGATTAGCATGCTGGTATCGGCGGCTTTGTCTTTGGACAAGCCCTCGAGCTCCCTGATGAGTTTATCCGGGACATTGACGCCCGGAACGTTGCTGTTCAAGAAGCTGGCCATGCTGGCGGACTTGAGCATCATGTGTCCCACGATTACCGGCACGTTGAGGCTCTTGACCGATTCCATGAAACGCTCAAGAACGGTAGGGTCATACACTGTCTGTGTCTGGATGAAACAAGCCCCCAGCGATACCTCTTCCTTCAACATGGCTACCTGTTCATCAAGAGGCTCCAGACCGGGCGAGGCCGTCACACCGTAGCAAAAGCTCGGAGCGCCATCGAGTGTATGCCCGGACATATCCTCCCCCCTGGTCAGCGCGTTTGCGGCACGTAGAAGGGCCACGCAATCGAGGTCGTACACCGGCTTGGCTTCGACATGGTCTCCCATGGAAGGATGATAGCCCGAAAGGACAATAATATTCTCGACGCCCAGCATGGCGGCGGCAAGCATGTCCGACTGGAGGGCGATGCGGTTCCTGTCGCGGGTGGTCAACTGCATCACGGCCTCAAGTTTCCTGGTCTTGAGCAGGTGGCAGATTGCCAGAGGGCCTGCGCGCATCACCGCCCTCTCGTTGTCGCTTACGCTGATAGCATCGACATGGTCTTCAACAATGTCTACCTTGTCGAGGAAGCTCTCTATATTTACCCCTTTGGGAGAGTCAATCTCACAAGTGACCACAAATCCTTTGCGCCTTATCAACTCCGAAAGATGCATTCTCAACCTCCAGCGCTTACTCCAACCAAACCTATACTACGTCTTCGGCAAACCTGTGGCGAATTTCAACGTTCGCTATTGTCATTTTCCGCTTCCTTCAGAGAAGGAGAGAATCCAGTAGAGCCACCCCACCTGGTATTGCGTCTCAGGAATAGCTTGAATAATTCAGCCTTCCCGCGCACTGTCATTCCAGTCCGCCTGAGGCGGAGAATCCAGCGGCGAGAATAGACTGGATTCTGGCTCCCGTATCGCGGTACGGGACAAGCTTAGCCAGAATGACAGGGGCGTTAACTTGGCGCCGCGATTAATTCAACGTATTTCCGAGACAGGACACTAGATGCCCGCTTCCGCGAGCATGACACTTCGAGGGGTGCCCCATACTACGCTTTCTTGGCGACCTGCTTCTCCGGTGTCCCAGCTTTCTTGTTTACCACCTGTTCCGGCGGTTTCTTACCCTCAACCGGCTTCTTGCTCTCCGGTGGCTTTATGCCCAGCCGTTTGGCAACATGGTCGCGGCCATTGTAGAAATTGAGCCATGAAGAGGTCTCCCACAGCTCCCAATCGATAGGCGGCACAATACGGGCGCCAATCTCGTCCGTTGCTTTGGTAGCCAGAAGCCTGCGGTAGGCTTTCACCCAGATGCATTTTTTCTCACCGGGATACACTTCGCACCAGCCATCGTGACTTCCGCCGCAGGGGCCGTTCCTTTGACCTTTGGGGCACTGAGAGGTGGGGCACAGGTAAGCCACATCGAACAGCCCGCAATCTCCGCAGTTAAGGCAGTTAAACATGGCTACCTTGGCCTGGTGCTCACTCCAGCCGAACATTCTCTTCAGTTTGTGGGTCTTATCGATACGGTGCGACAGGGGCATGAGCATCTTAAATAAAATGCTGTTAGGGTTAAACAGCAGGCGGTGTGCGAGGGCACTGAACCAGAAAATGGGCGGCGCTACCGGCTTTTCAACTTTTGGAGCTTCCTCCGTGAGATTCAGTCCGGTTTTGGGGTCTCTGGCAAAACAGTAGAAGCCTTTCTCCTGCGGAAAATCGAACTCAGAGACAAATTCCTGCCAGTTGGAAGCCAGTTCTTTGCCTTTTCCGAGGATGTATTCCAGCATTTCATAGGTCAACCCGTGTCCGCCGATATGCGCTCCGGAATATCCCATCCCTTTAGCTATGGCATACATCTTGGCCGCCCTGAGGAGTCTGGCTTCCCTGCCCTTATCCTCGGCTTTTCTCTCTTCGTCTATAGTTGTAAGGAGCTTGTCAGTGACGACAGCGCCGGGAATCTGGTTGCCGTTCATTGTCTTTGCCGCGCCGTAAGGCAGGACATAGATGTTGGCTAATACCGGAGCATTATATCCGTTAACTTTAAGCCAGGTGATAAGCTCGTGGAACTTCCTGGCGTCATAGCCCAGCTGCGTGATTATGAAATTTGCGCCGGCTTCTATCTTCTTTTTCAGTTTGTAGTACTGCCCCATAAGCTCCGCCTCCGTCTGTTTGAAGGGAGAGACGGAAGCCCCGGCAAAAAAGTCGGTCGGTGCAAGGGTCGATTTCTTTCCCATCACCTCTAACTCTACTCCGCTGTTCATCTGCTGCACCAGTTGCAGCCCCTGAACGGAGTCGAGGTCGAACACAGGCCGGGCTTTTCCTTTGAATCCGCCGCCAGCCGGATAGTCTCCGGTTAATAGCAACAGGTTCCTCACATCCAGCGCGGCCAGCCCGTACAGCAGGCTTTCACACTGGTTCCTGTTCTTGTCGCGGAAAGCAAGATGCACCAGCGGCTCGATTCCCAGCTTCTTGAGCTCGGTGCAGAGTATTTCAGTGGAAATAGCCGGATTGCCGCCGGGGTTATCGGTTACACTAACGGCATGCACCTTGCCATCCCTCGCCGCCCTGCGCGCATCCTCGACCAGTTTCTCCTGCTGCATCTCGAAAGCGCCCCTGCCGGGAACCTGCTCCCAGGTGATACAAAAGACGTCCGGGTCGAGGACTGCGTCCTTGAATGGGTTCGCCCGCTCTCGCAGCCTGGACTGAAGTTTCTCGCGCAGCCTTACTATCGGCTCCGCCAATCGGGAAACAGAGGCGATACCATCTTTGCCGGCAAGGGAGATGTATCCCTCCGCCTCTATCTGCAGACCTTCCTCCATGCTCAGCACTCTCCTGGCATGGTCCACATCTACCACCAGCAGCGGGATGTTCCTGGTTATCCACCCCTCGCGGAGCTTACGGTGCAGCTTGAAGGCGCTGCCCTGCGGCTCGAGGTAGCCCAATACAATCATGAGAGGCAGCTCTTTGCGCGCCTTGTCCAGTCCTTCCTGCTGATTGGCGGCATAGGATACCTGCATCGAGCTGCCAACGGCTGCCTTTACCATCTCCAACAGGTCCGGTGTGCTGCTGACAACCAGGATTTTGTCCGCTTGATTCTCTTTTGCCATTCTCAGTTTCGCCTTCCAGTAACCTTAGTTCAAGGCACAATCGTACTTCTTACAGGGTAAAAATTGAAAGAAGTATACTTCGTTTTCCGCTTTTGCCACCATAAGTATATCATATTTGCGACTGTTTGATAAACGATGTGAATATAGCTAAAACGCACTGTTCGCAAGCTTGACGCTTGAGTTCGCAAGCAGTATGATTAGGGTGGAACCGCTCCACCGATTCCTGCCTTAATACCCATGCCTAATCTCAACAGGAGGAGAAAATGGCGGCGAGCGACAAGAGAGATGTCATTAAGAATTCCCAGCTATTCTGGAGACTTTCCGATTCGCAAATTGACAAAATAACCGGGATAACAAGGGAAGAAACGTGCGGGGCCGGCACGCATGTTTTCAGCGCGGGAGACAGAGCGCGTTACCTGTACATCGTCGTAAGCGGCAAGGTCGCGTTGGAGATGGAGATACGCATTGGGTCGCGGACAAGAAAAAAGGTAGTTAACGACGTTATCACCAAAAATCAGGTCTTCGGATGGCCTTCCGTTACGGAGAGGCCGGCCTTCAGTGGCTCGGCGACATGCATTGAGGACACCAGACTTCTTGAGGTTGACGGGGAGCGCCTCCGCGCTCTCTGCGACGCTGACTATGACCTGTCTCGAAAAGTGATGTACGAACTGGTGAACCTGGTATCTGACAGGCTGGAACACACCAAGCGGACTCTGGCCCACGTCCTTTCCGTAACCTCCCATGACCTGAGAGCCCCGCTGGCCACTGTCCTAAGCTCACTCGATGCGATAATCGGCGGCTTTGCCGGGGAAATCAACATCAAACAGAAAGACCTGTTACAGGGAAGCAAACAGCGCATCCATGACCTGATGAACATGATAGATAACATCCTGGACATCTCCTACATCGAGCTTAGCGGGGCGGACTTCGAGAAAGTGTCCCTGGCCGATGTGGTGCAAGTCTCGCTGGATGATGTCGAAGGCATGAACCAGCAGAAGAAAATACAGTTCGTTAACAGGATGCCAGGAAACCTGCCCCAGGTCCTGGGGATTTCCAAACGTCTGAGGCAGGTCTTCACCAACCTGTTCAGCAATGCGGTCAAGTTTACCCCTCCCGGAGGCATGGTGGTAATCAATGCAAGGGAAACCGATGATGTCATCCGGATAGAAGTGGCAGACACGGGAATCGGGATTCCTCCGGACGAACTTCCGAAGTTATTTGGTGATTTTTACCGCGGCATGAAGGTGGATGCGGAAGGCGCGGGACTTGGGCTGGCAATCGCAAAGAAAATTGTAGAAGCGCATGGCGGCAGAATCTGGGCTGAGAGTCCCAATCCGGATACCGGACTTGGAAGCAGGTTCACCTTCAACCTGCCCAAGACCACTACCAAAGTGCAAGGCAAAGAGGAAGAGGATTTGTCCCTGGCAGGAGCGAGTATTCTGGTGGCCGATGATGACCCCCAGATGCGTAAAGTGACCAGCCTGGTCCTCGAATCGCAGGGCTACAAGGTGCGCGTTGCCTCAGACGGGGAAGAAGCCCTTGCCCGTATAGCAGAGGAGAAGCCCGATTTGTTAATCCTCGACCTGCTGATGCCGAAGATGGATGGTTTTGAGGTATTGAAGCGCCTGGATGAGCAGGCCGGACCCGGGGGCAACCAGATTCCCATTCTCATTTTTAGCGCTGTCAGGGAGGAGAGCAGCAAGCGCCGCTATGAGCTTGAAACCAACACCTCCCTCAGCTTTGCGGATTACATCGAGAAGCCGGTCTCACCACCTATTCTGATTCAGCGGGTGGAAAAGATACTGAAGGCTGCCAGGGCAAAAGCCGTTCAGGGAGTACAACGATAGACAGAAGGTGTCCGAAAAAATAGGGTGTTGAAGAGGGGGTATCCTTGAGCAGAACCCTGGTACTTTTGCCCTTTAGGCAAAGAGAGAGGAGAACCGATGGCTAAGCCAGTCAAAATCCTTGTCATTGATGACGACCGTGTTCTTGTTGACGCAACGAAGACAGTATTGGAGAGCAGGAACTACCAGGTTGTTGCTGCCTACGACGGCGATGAGGGGTTGAAGAAGGCGAAAGAGGAGAAACCCGACCTTATTATCCTGGATATTATTATGCCCACCAAGGATGGATTCAAGGTCTGCGAGCAAATCAAGGGAAATCCCGAAATTGCGGATATACCGGTGCTGATAATGACCAGCTTTGCCAGCCAGAAGGGGACGAGCAATATCCCGGTCAGCGCGGGGTTCGGCCTTGAGGCGGAGGGCTATATCGATAAGCCGGTTAGCCCGGCAGACCTGCTCAGCCGGGTGGAGAAAATGCTGAAGACGAAATAGACTTCTTTGAGTTTGTTGAGTTGTAGGATATTATTTGTCCGTTTGCCGGTAAGGGTTGCGCTTGTCCCACAGTTTGAGCCACTCTTCACGGGAAAGAGGGCAGTTAACGAAGTCCGTTAGCTCTTTTCTTGTCAGTCTCATCTGGCGATGAATAGAACCAAGTGTTCTGTCATCAATCTGTCCTGTTCTGCCATGTGATAACATTGTAATCCGGTATTTACGCCCTCTTAAAGAAAGATAATATTGAAAATGTTTACCACTCTTCTGTTCCTGCAAATCGCCTTTTGTTAGCAACTTGCTTCTAAGGTCGATAAAATCCAACCTCACCCTCTTTCAATGAATTCGCGCAGAATATGTAACTCCGCCAAAGAGCTATCCCCCAGCTCTGGCTCATTTTCCTCAAGAGATACAAGCGTATCAGCTAGTGCGCTAACCAAATCCTCTATAGCGGCGCGCTTTGTTTTACCAATACCATACATACTGAGCAGCCCTACACCAACAGTGGCCACATATTCTCCAGGGTTGCCCGGTCCCACTTCAGCCACAATCGTTTTTTTCAAACGGAAGCTATCTATCACCGTCCCTGCTTTGACCTCTGTCAGCCTGATATTTCTTTCTGTGGCTACCGGCTCTTTCATTTCATACTTACTCGTCATCTCTCCTGCCTCCAAACTCTGTCTCAGTTACAACTCAATTATTCCTTTCTTGTGAATAGTATATCATATGCCCAAAGAGCACTGCATGAAATATTTATAATTGGGGTATGCATCTCCGAGTAGTCTTTTTAGTCTATCATTCTTCTTTTTCCGCTGACATAGTCCACCACGAGGTACTGGCCGAGGCTGGACGGCCCGCATTCTACACCCAGCACGCTTCTTTCCGCAATAGATAATTCACATTTGGTCACTACGTACTCTTACAACCAATTTTAAGTACCACTCAGGCGTGAATTACGTATGCCCACCAATTGTCCTCCCCCTTGCCCAGGTGTTCAATGAAATTAAGAGCAAACTAATATTGGGGAGGTGCGCCTTGAAATCCGGACGTCGAAAAGCCTTTATCCTGGTGATGCTGGTAGCGGCGATTTCCTTCCAGTGGTCGTGCTACACCGCGGCGCCGGCTCGGCCCGCCGGTAGCCCGCCTTCTCCTGCTCCCATTCCTGTATTTCCGACCCCACCTGCCACGAGTCCCGTATCATCGGCGGAGCTTAAAGTAGTCGGCAATCTGAACGTAGCTGCCGGGCCGGGGAACATCACCGATGTCTGGGCGCACACGGCTGCCAGCGGCAAGAGCTATGCCTACCTGGGCAGTTTCGACCAGCCCCGCTGCGGGACCGACATCACCGGCGTCCATATCGTTGACATTACTGATGCAAACAACCCGGTGAAAGTTGGGTTTCTACCTTCGCCCGAGGGCACGCGCGCTAACGATGTAAAAGTCGAGCGTCTGGACACGCCCCTTTTCCGCGGGGACATCCTGGTACACTCCGTAGAAATATGCAGCCAGAGGGCCATTAACGGGCAAATGTCTCCGGAGGAGCGGGCTTCTACCAGCGCGGGCATCGTGCTGTATGACGTCACCGACCCGTTAGCGCCCAAACGGTTGGCGCCGGACTTCTCTTTGAACATGGAGGTTCACAACACCTTCATTTACCAGCAGGGTGAGCGTGCCTATGTGCTGGTAGTCCAGGATGAAGCCGAAAGGGACTTCCACATCGTGGAAATCACCAATCCTGCCGCTCCGGCCATAATTTCCTCCAGGGGCTGGAAAGACTGGCTTCCCGAGGGCGCCCAGGTTGCGCTTGGAACTGTGCCCGTTCCATTTGTGCACGATGTTTGGGCCAGGAGCTTTCCCCCCAACCATCCTAACCCCAACTACGCAGGCAAGGTCATCGCCTATCTCTCCTACTGGGACGCCGGGCTGATTCTCCTCGATATAACCGACCCTGCGAACCCGGTTTTCCTGGGAGATAGCGATTATGTCAACCCCGACCCGGTCAGCGGCCAGTCTCCGGAGGGCAACTCTCATGCGGCAGTCCCCACCGAAGACGGCAGCCTGGTGTTCATGGGTGACGAGGACTTTGTTTCCTCCAGGACGCTCTTCAGCGTGGAGACCGGCAGCTTTGCCGATACATATCGCGCACGCCAGTCTGCTTTCACACGCAGGATTGCCGAACTGGATGGCAAGCAACTGGCAGGAATGACGGTCTTTGTAGGCCAGGGATGCGATGCCGCCGGTATCCCGGCTCCGCCGCGGGCCACGGCAGAACCCGGCGCGAAGTTCATCGCGCTCATCGAGCGCGGCGTCTGCCCCTTCGAAGACAAGGTAAAAAATGCAGCTGACGCGGGCTATGACGGCGTTCTCATCTTTGCCGGTATTGAGTCGCCCAACGAGGTGATTTCGATGAGCGGTGACCCGGCGAAAGGTGTCATACCTGCCCTGTTCGTGCCTCGCCCTGTCGCCTTTGCCATTCTTGGTATGTCCCCCGACCTACCACCGGGCACGCCATTACCGGCTATCGGGACTATCGGGGAGCGCATCAGCATCAGAAGCATCTTCGACGGATGGGGGTATGGCCGCATCCTGGATGTGAGCGACCCGAAGAAGATAGTGGAACTGGGACAGTTTGTCACGGAAAATGTGATGGCAGAGCCAGTACCGCCGGGAGACCACTCGATGCACAATGTCGTTATCGAGGGCAGGCGCGCCTACATCTCGTGGTACGCAGACGGCATCAGGGTAGTGGACTTCAGCGAACCGGAGAAACCGTTCGAGGTCGCCAGGTTCGTGGACTCTGTTAGCGGGTCGGATTTCTGGGGCGTTTACCTGTTCAAGCACCCGGACGGCAATACCTACATACTGGGCAGCGACCGGAGTACCGGCCTGTGGATATTCGCAGTGCCGTAGGAAGCCGGTGCTTACTTTCGAAAACAGATACATTCAAATCCCTTCTTCCTTGAGAGGAGAAGGTTAGAGCCTGTCCTGAGTGGAACGAAGGAATGAGGATGATTTGCGAGTTCAAATAGTGCCATAACAGACTGCGGCAAAACCCTATTTTAGACAAAAGGTGGTTACTTTGTGGAAGTAAGTACAACCTACAATTCGGCCCTGCCATGCTGGCAGTAGTAGCATGGAGGCGTAGCATCGGCCAACTTGTGCTCGAAGTAGACCGGGCAGGAGTAGCAGCTGCATTCTTTATCAGGGTCAAGTCCGGAGCATGTTGCCGTACCGGAAGAGCAGTACAATCCCGGAATCTGCTCTGACACCAGGGGATTATGCGCCAGGGTCGCTTTCAGACCCTTCTTTTTGTCTGCGACGCATGTGCTCTTGCCCTGCACGGCGCAGGACGGGCAGAGGCAATTTTTGATATTTGCCAGCGTGAACGGGACTTTTGTCTTAACTTCCATCAGTCTCTCCCTTTCTCAAATTCTATAGGTGAGGGCTTCTATATTTCAGCGCGGCGTAACGATGAAGTTGCCTTCCATCGACCCGTGATGGGGGTCGCACTGGAAATGGTAGGTGCCCGGAGTCGAAGGCGCAACAAACTGGTAAGTGGTCGAAGTGCCGCCCCCGACAAGCTGTCCTCTAAAAATCGGGGTGTTTGCATCCCGGTTTTGGTACACTGCGAAGTTGTGGAACAGGGCCGGGTTATCGTTGTTGATGAACTGGATGGTGACAAGGGCGCCGGCGGGTACGGTGATAGTGCGCTTGTCATAGGACTGCTTCGAGGCAGTGATTGTTATTCTTACCTCCGAGCTGCCGGATGAGCTTCCCGATGAGCCAGCCGACGAGGTATCCAACGACCCCGACGAATTTGACGAGGAAGCGCTGAGTGACTCTTGCACGGAAGACGATTGGCATGCCGGAAGGATGAGTGTTCCAACTACCAGCAGCAGCAGGGGCTTCCTGAAAACAGGATGAATCCGTGGACTCATTGCCCTCTCCTTATTTTACAGTATGTCTTGATACTTTGTTTATTGTAATTGACAGAGAGGTATCCGAAAATACGTAGGCCTACGTAATTGTTGAAACAGAGGCACGTAATTCCAGTGGTTTTGAGTTTTATTCGCCTGAGGCGGATGAACTTTGAGGCACCAAAATAGTGTACAATAAGTTTATGGGAAGAAATCGGCTTCATATTCATCGATTGTTCGTAGCTCTGGCACTCATTTCGCTGGCGCTTTCCGGCTGTTCGGAGCCAGCGAGGGACAAGCAGGCACAGGAACTCGCCGGACTGAGGTCGCAGATTGCCGGTCAGGAGCAGACTATCGAAGACCTGCGGAAGGCCAACGAAGCGAATGAGTCAGAGATTAATGAGTTGAACGCCAAACTGGTCGCAGCGCAGGCGCAGGCAAGCCAGCAGGCGACGATAATAGCGGAGTTGCGCTCAAAACTCGAAGCGGCGCAGTTGCTTTCTGCTGAACAGTCAAAGCGAATGGCGGAGCTTGAGGCAATGGCGGCACGAACAGGCGTCAAGTCTTTTAATCATAAAGGCGTGTTTTACGACTCTGAAAATGTAACTCGTGTCAAAAATAATCTTTCCACCGAGCCGTGGCGGGCGGCTTTCGAGCGTCTCAAACTGATGGCGGACGGCTATCTGAACTTCACACCCAGTCCGATTAGAAGCCGCTTTTCCGTGCCCAGTCCTTACGATGACCCCACAGTGCAAGACACCGCCGTTAAGCCACTGGAAGATTCCAGCAGCGCCATGCTAACCTTGGCGCAATACTATCTCTTCACCGGCGATACGAAATATGCCCAAAGAGCCGTGGCGATTGCCAATGCGTGGACGGGCTCGCTAATGGAGTTGGAGAACCCGCAGGCATTGTGGGAGGCCGGATGGGAAACGCTGGTCATGTCTATGGCTGCTCACATGCTGCGGGACTACGATGGCTGGAATCAAGAGGCAAGGAAGGGCTTTGAAGACTGGCTCAACGAGCGTACCTGGCATATCCTGGCGAGGGACAATTCCGCCAATAATCACCAGTACTGGATTGCGGCGCAGGCGGCATCGGTCGGGGTGTTGACCGGCGATACCGGTCTTTTCCAGTGGGCAGTAGCAGTTTACAAGAAAGCGGTTGCGAATGACATTCAACCGGATGGTCACCTGCCGCAGGAGACAGCCCGGGCAGAACTGGGTATGTTCTACCAGAATTTCGCCCTCGAGCCGCTGGTGCTGGTTGCCGAAATAGCCACTGGGCAGGGATTGGACCTGTGGAGCTACAGCTACCAGGGGAAAGACCTGAAGCTGGCTATCGACTATCTCTTCGGATTTTTCGACCAGCCGGAGAAATGGCCGTGGAGCAAGCGCGCGCAGGACTTGACCTTTCTCGACCCGGCGCTGGGCGGCAAGAAGACCGGCTGGTTTGAGATAGCTTATTATCACTACCGGGAGCCGGAAATAGGGGAGTATCTCCTCGAGGAACGGCCGGTGTTCTCCAGGCGCGCCGGCGGCATGACCACGCTGACCCACGGTCTTGCCCTGAATTAATACAAACGCAGTAATTATTGTTTAATAGCTCACAGGCAGGGACGCCTGTGCCACCAAAAAAGATACATCATTATTTATTACGTTTGTATTAGTAGCATGTAACATGGTCTTTTTTCGCCACTAAAGCAATCGGTTTTGTTCCTCACCGCTAGCTTTGCGTACCTTCTGAGCTTTTTTGAAAGTAGCTGCAGGTGCATGGCGTGGGTAGTCCACGTTCTTGCCTTCTAATAGCTCTTGGATGGTAAGTATTTGTATTCTGGGATAGTAATTACCAGGAAAATACTCTGACTCGTAAAAGCCTGCGGTAGTCGCCTCTTCTATCATTGACTTGGTTGGCTCTTCTAGAGTGATATAAACGCCTATCTGTGCTTTCTCACGTTCCAAAACACCTTTTAAGTCTCTGATGTGATTGGAGCTAACGTGTCCACTTTTTACTTGCACTATTATTGTTTTCGCCTTGCCTGAGTTATCATCAAAAAAGTTAGCATAGCCATCAATACCCTTGTCTGCGCCTTTCTTTTTATCCTGGGCAGGGCGGGCATCTACCAAGCCAAGTGCCCACCATTCAAATTGATACCTTCCTGAGTGTTCACTTTCTTTGGCAAGAACTCTGGCACTCTCAAGGTCTTTCGGCTGGCCGATGATTTCATAGGATGATAATTCTTTTCCAAAGGCATTGCTTAAACGATGCCGCATAAGGGTAATGGCAAGGTGGGTTATATCAATGCCTATCCATCGGCGGTGGAGTCGCTCGGCAACGGCAATAGCCGTACCACAGCCGCAAAACGGGTCGAGTATCAAATCACCTTCGTTGCTAGATGCTTTAATGATACGTTCCAAAAGGGCTTCGGGTTTTTGTGTAGGATAGCCAAGACGTTCCTTTGCCATTGGATTGATAAAAGGTATGTCAGTCCAAATATTAGATATTGGCTGTCCTTTATATTCATCCAGAAATATCTTCCGAGAAATGCGTTGGTTTTTATCCGGGGGGAAGTATAACCTCCCCTCTTTCTCCATCTGCTCCATAACTTTTTGGCTCACTGCCCAGCCCTTCTCTGGTGGCTTGTAGCCTTTATATTGATACATCAAATTGGGCCTGTAATCTGGATTGTTCAATGGTGATCTCATGTATTTCCTGCCATCTTTATCCGAATAAACAAAGCGCTCCTCAATGTAATCCTTGGCTTGTTCTAGGCTATACATTTCCCTAAAATAGTTGTTTTCAGTTTTACCGTAGAGTAGGAGAACATCGTTTTTTTGCCCGAAGGAATTTTTGGAATAGACTCGGCCACTCTTGCGTTTCCAAATTATCTCATTTCTGAAGCAGACCATTCCCCAAATAGCATCCATAAGGAGTTTAAGGTAATGACTGGCCGTAGGGTCACAGTGAAGGTAAATACTTCCGGTGGGCTTTAGCACTCTATGCAGTTCTACCATGCGTTGCGCTATCATAACAAGATAGGCCATCATATCATTCTGGCCTAAAAACATGCGGAATGCCTGTATAAGATCTGCGATTTTCTTAGGGCTTTCTCTGACGATTTCCTGATAAGCATATTCGGATTCTTGACTCCATTGCCAGGTATCCTCAAAGGCTGTTATTTGTGCGGCTGAGTTTTCACCACTCTTTTCTTGGAAAAGCACGTTATAGTTAGCATTGGAGTTAAACGGCGGGTCAAGGTAGATTAAATCGACAGATTCATCCGCCATATACTTGCGAAGTATCTCAAGGTTATCGCCAAAATATAGTTTGTTCTTCCAGCTTTCCATATGCTTGCCCGCATTCTACACCCAATCCTTGTCTTTCCGCAATAAGCATTTTCCTTGCTGTTTGCCTTTCCCATTCCACAGACACTACTATTTCACTAATCAAACCCCTGGGGGGTACCTCTCCCTTCCGCAAAGAGCCTGCCCCGTACCCTGTCCCGTACTTGATACGGGATTGATACGGGGGAGACTGAGAGGGATTTTCTACTTCCCCATTCCGGCGCAAGCCGGAATCCAGGCGGTTGGGTGGTGTGGCTACTATCTCCTGACTTCTGGCTACTCCAATTCAAATCCCAGGTAGGGTGGGCTTGTAATTTGGTGTTTGCTGCTTGTAATTTGTTTGGTGCTTGGTGTTTGGTCATTGGAAATTTCTGCCAGGCGATTGGGTGGTGTGTCTACTATCTCCTGGCTACTGTCTCCTGGCTACTCGCCAAAACACGACAAAACTCTATTGACAAACATAGCACTGATGTTCTATTATATACTACATGGAAAACCAACCGAAACCCAAAAGAGGTGCCCCCTACGGCAATAAGAATGCCTTCAAGCACGGCTTCTACTCCCGCGCCCTCAGCCCTTTCGAGAAAAAAGGCCTTCAACATGCCGCTTCTATTCAAGGCGTCGACCAGGAAATTGTCTTGCTCCGCCTCAAACTCAGGTCTGCCCTGGTAGATGACCCTCGTAATTTCAAGGTAATTGAGCAAGCCCTGCTCACCCTTAACCGCCTCATGCGCACTCAAAGCAAGCTCGCAAAGCAGATGTCTTATGGAGAAACGTTGCAGCGGGCGATTGAAAATGTCCTCAGAGAGGTTGCCGTCCCTCTGGGCGTTGACCTGACCGAATTGAGTGCTGGCAGACATACGTTGATTGGCCCGGTCGCCGATACACCTGGGAGTAGGCAGAGATGATTGGTTATGGCTCAAAGCTCAAAGTTCGAATATTTGTTTTGGCAAAACAATTCGTGCGTATATTTGGGAATCTCACGCTCAGAAAATCGGAATTGTTTCTGATTTTTCCTGAAATGAGCCATGATTGGAAGTCAGGTCCTTAAAGTCTACTTCCTTACCCTTAAGAACCTGGCATTGATAGCCACGATTACGGTGCTGATGGACATGAGTGCCGCACCGGCAGCCGGGCTGAGAAGTATCCCCGCCGGGAAACCCGCGCCTGCGGCAAGGGGAATAGCGATAACGTTATAGCCGGTGGCCCAGGCCAGATTCTGAACCATCTTGCGATAGGTGGCGCGCGCCAGGCCAATCACGGACACAACATCCAGGGGATTGCTCCTCACAAGCACGATATCGGCAGTGGCCACAGCGACATCCGTTCCCGCCCCGATGGCTATTCCAACGTCAGCCTGCGCCAGGGCGGGCGCATCGTTCACGCCGTCTCCGGTCATAGCCACCCTCAGCCCCCTGGCCTGCACCTCCCGCACCTTCTCCGCCTTCTTCTCCGGCAGTACCTCGGCGAAGTATTCGTCAAGGCCCACTTCATCAGCTACCCACTTCGCCACCTGTTTGTTATCGCCGGTAAGCATCATGCACCTGATTCCCATTTCCTTTAGCCTGGAAATCGCTTCACGGGACTCCGGCCTGATTATGTCAGCCAGGGCAACGGCGCCTTGCAGTTGCCGGTCGATGATAACGAATACCACAGTCTTCCCTTGAGCGGCGAGCTTCTCGACCCTTCCGTCCTCAGCCCGGATGGCGTTCTCTTTAAGGTAACCCGGGCTCACCACCATCACCTCTCTGCCATTCACTATCCCCTGAGCGCCCTTGCCCGGAATCGATTTGAAGCCTTCGACCGGAAAAGCGCCCTCCGCCGAGGCAATGATTCCCTTCGCAATGGGATGCTGCGAGTGCGCCTCAACCGACGCCGCATATTTCAGAAGCTCCTTCTCGTCAAGGCTTCCGCTTATTGCAACGACATCGGTAACGCCAAACTTCCCCAGGGTTAATGTGCCTGTTTTATCGAACAGGACTGCCTGTATGTTCCGGGCGCGCTCGAAGCCATCGCGCTTCTTTATCAATAACCCGTTCCTAGCCGAAAGGGCAGTGGAGACGGCCACCACCAGGGGTACAGCCAGGCCTAACGCATGAGGACAGGTAATGACCATCACCGTCACCATCCGCTCAAGGGCAAAGGCAAAACTCTGCTTCAAAACGGCCAGCCACACGGTGATGGTGATTACCCCGGCGGCAATCGCAGTTATTGTGAGCCAGAAGGCGGCGCGGTTAGCGAGGTCCTGAGTCCTGGATTTGCTTTCCTGCGCTTCTCTTACCAGAGTGGTTATCTGCGAAAGATAGGAGTCTTCGCCGGTCCTGCGCACCTCTACCGTGAGCGAACCATCCCCGTTGACCGACCCGCCGATAACCGCAGCGCCCGCCTGCTTCGGTACAGGAGTCGATTCTCCGGTGAGCATAGCCTCGTCCACCGATGTCTCGCCCTTTGTGACAGTCCCATCGGCGGGAATCTTTTCGCCGGGCTTCACCAGCACTCTATCGCCAATCGCAAGCTCGTCGAGAGGAACATCCTTCAAGCTGTCATCCGGCATGAGCTTGTGAGCTTCCGCTGGCATAAGCCTGGCAAGCTCCTCCAGCGCTGAGGAGGCAGCCATGATGGAGCGCATCTCAATCCAGTGCCCCAGGAGCATCACGTCAATCAGCGTAGCCAGCTCCCAGAAGAAGACCATACCGGCAAGACCATAGACCACGGCAGTGCTGTAAACATAGGCTACGGTAATGGCGAGGGCGATGAGAGTCATCATCCCCGGAGACCTGGATTTAAGCTCGTCCAGGATGCCCTTCAGGAACGGAAGACCACCGTAGAAGAAGACGGCGGAAGAAAGCGACCACAGTACATATGGCTGGCCCGGAAACACAAGTGTGAACCTGAAGAAATCCTGAATCTGCGGCGATAGGATGAGGACAGGAAAGGTGATTACCAGGGAAATCCAAAATCGCCGTTTGAAATCGGCTACCATGTGGGCGTGGTGGCTTCCGCTGCCATGAGCAGGCTTCCCTTCATGCTGCCGGATGTGTCCTTTGTGTGTGTTGTGTGCCATGTCAGGATTCATTGGGTTCATTGGGTACCCCTCCTTCCAGGGCTGCTTCAATCGAGTGGTTTTCTGGCTTCAATGAGCTTGAAGATGCCCGCAGCAAGCTCAGTTACCTGCTCCACAGTCAGCCCGCTGGCTCTGACATCTTCCACCGTCCTGCGGTTGATGTTATCCCCGACCATCCAGAAAGCAAGGGGATTAACCATGTCCATCAAGGAAGCAGCGACGCGGTTCTCGCTGCGGACATGTTCCAACAATATTACCTTTCCTCCAGGCTTGCAAACCCGCTTTACTTCCGTCAAGCCACGCACCGGGTCTGGAACGGAGCAGAAGACAAAAGATGCTGTCACGGTATCAAACGCGTTGCTCTGAAAATCAATCTTCTGAACATTCATCTCAAGGAGATTTACTTTTAATTTATGCTTTTGCGCCTTGGCGCGGGCGTATGAGAGCATTTTGGGGCTGAAATCGATAGCGGTAACTTCCGCATTAACCGGATAAAGTTGGAAACTTCTGCCGGTGCCGACGCCGACTTCCAGGATTTTCTTGCCCTCCACCTTGCTCCACAAAAGCTCCCACCACTTGATGGGCGCACGTCCTACCACGAGGTCGTAAAATGGAGCAATGCGGTTGTAGCGCCTTTTGACAGCGTCTGTCACCCTGTCAGTTGATGTCGCGGTCACGAAAGGTCCTTTTTTAGCTGCTCGAATTGTTCTCTGGTGATTTCCCCTTTTGCGTAGCGCTCTTTGGCGATGTCCAGTGGGGTACGTTCCCTGCCCCCACCCGGCCTGCCACCGCTAAAACGTTTGACGCCCCAGACTATCAGCCAGATAATCGCTATCCAGAATATCACGGTCAACACCGCGCCAGCTAATCCCCACCACCCCATTATGCCATCGTGCCACCACCACATATTGCGCCTCCTTATTAGAGGGCTGTTTGATTCTTATACCCCCTTTTTTGACTATGCATCATCAGAGCTCTTAAGTCAATGTTCGCAAAAGATAGCGGGTTCTCCAGGGTCTCTCAATCGGCTTGACAATCAAGCCACCCGTAATCTAAACTCATGGAGGATAAAGATACCCTGGCAGAGTGTATTTTGCGCAAAACATACCGGCAATTAGAAACAGTTCCTTCCCTTATGGACTACCCGGAGGCTATCCACACGGAAATGTCCGGGTGTAATGTCCTCTTTCTCCAACCTTATTCGCCTGAGCGCGCCGTTTCCTCCTGGCCAGTGTGTCAAGAAAAGGAGGTGAGCGTTAGCTTTGCCTAAGTTTTCTTTCATTCCCAAAGAACAGAAGTTTTTCGACCTCTTCGAAGAAAGCGCCCGGAACGTGGTAAATGCCGCTAAAGCCTTGAAAGATATGGTGGATAACTGGGAATATGTGGAAGCAAAGGGCGCTGAGATAGCGGAGATAGAGCACAGGGGAGACACTATCACCCACCAGATTGCAGCACGGCTCAACCGCACCTTCATTACTCCTTTCGATAGAGAAGACATAGCAAAGCTAATGGAAGCCCTCGATGATGTAACCGACTTTATTGACGCTGCATGCGACTCCATGCTCATCTATAAGGTGGGTAAACCTGACCAGAGAGCCAAAGAGCTGGCTGACATTATAGTCCAGTCCGCGACCCGTGTCGAAGAGGCAGTTTGCGAGCTAAGACATCCGGCAGGATTTAAAAAGACCCTGGCCCTGTGCGTGGAGATAAACCGGCTGGAGAACATGGCTGACAGAGTGCTCCGGGAGGCCATGGGTGAGTTATTTGAGAACACCGCCGATATCGCTAACATCATCAAGTGGCGCGAGATTTATAACCACATGGAGACCGCCACAGACAGGTGTGAGGACGTGGCTAATGTCCTGGAGGGGGTAGCCCTGAAACATGCCTGACCTGAATTTGCCGCTTCTTGGTGTCTTGCTCCTGGTACTGGCGGCCGAATTTGTCAATGGTTGGAACGATGCTCCTAACGCCATAGCTACCGTTGTTTCCACCAGAGTCCTGTCCCCGTTTCGTGCCCTCATAATGGCTTCTCTGCTCAATGTCCTGGGGGCGGCAGCGACCGGAACCGCTGTTGCCTCGACCATCGGAACAGGGATAGTCAAACCGGAAGCCATCGGACTGCCGGTTGTGGCCGCTGCTGTAGCCAGCATCGCAACATGGGGCGCAATAGCCACGCTCATGGGATTGCCCATCAGCATTTCCCACGGACTGGTTGCCGGGCTGGCTGGCGCGGGCTTAATGACAGTGGGACCTCAAGTGCTCCTCTGGCCTGGCTGGCAAAAGATATTCATCGGGATGGGCTTTTCAACGGTGATAGGTTTCTCGGCGGGACTGGCGCTCATGTTAGCTCTTTACTGGACGTTGCGGCGTCAAACGCCAAGTTCGGTGAGGACCATCTTCGGCAGGTTGCAAATAATCTCGGCAGCTTTTATGGCATTCAGCCATGGTAGCAATGACGGCCAGAAGTTCATGGGAGTCTTCACACTCGCGCTGGTGCTGGGTGGTGTCCTGCCTCAATTCCGGGTGCCCTTGTGGGTCATACTCCTCTGCGGTGGAGTAATGGGAACGGGTACAGCCATTGGTGGATGGAATGTAATAAGAACAATAGGATTTCGTTTGACTAAACTAGAGCCAGTGCAAGGATTCGCGGCGGAGACCGCAGCAGCTTCCGCAATACAACTGGCTTCGTTCCTCGGAATACCCCTCAGCACTACTCATACCATCAATACTGCGATTATGGGAGTGGGAGCTACCCGGCGCCTGTCGGCGGTGAGGTGGGGGGTAGGTAGAGGCATTGTTACCGCATGGGTCCTTACATTTCCCATTTGTGCCGCTCTTGCAGCTGTGTTCGCTCTACTGTTAAACCTGCTGTTTCCGGCCGGCTAAAGAACGATTTCTCTAGGCTTCACGCGGCATTTTTCGGCGGTGATGATAGCCCTTATCTGAGATACTGCAAGGTCGATTCCATCCGTCTTGTTGACCACCACATAATCGAAGAGTGGCATCTGCTTTATCTCTTCTTCAGCGGTCCGCAAACGCAAGGCCAAGTCAAAAGGCGATTCCGTCCGGCGCTGTTTGAGTCTGGTAGCCAGTTCTTCCATAGTTGGCGCTATTACGAAGATAAAGACCGCCTGCGGCACGATTTTCTTGATGCTGGTAGCTCCCTGAATATCCACCTTCACCATCACGTCCTGCCCTCTGTCCAACGCCTGCCTGACCGGCTCTTTGGGCACGCCATAATAGTTGCCGTAGACATTTGCCCATTCCAGTAGCTCATTGCGAGCAATCATTTGTTGGAAAGCTTCAGGAGTAATGAAATGGTAGTCGATGCCATCTACCTCGCCGGGTCGCCTGGGCCTGGTTGTCGCCGTGGTAATATATTCAAGTGAATCGCCTGACTTTTTCATTCTGCCCAAAATAGCATCCTTCCCCACCCCCGATGGGCCGGAGAGCACGAGCAGCAATGGTTTAGCGCCAGGAAGCGATGTGTCCTGAATCTTACAGTTCCCCCTTTTCGTCGCTTTGCTCCGCCTTAATCAAAAGTCCTCCCTTTCCCACCTGCAATCTGCCCGAGATGGTCTCCGGGGCAAGGGCTGCCAGGATAATATGACCGCTATCGGTAAAGACGACAGCCTTGGTCCTTCTGCCGTTGGTCACATCAATCAGCACCCCCTTGTTTCTCCCTTCCTGCACGGCACGCTTGGTTGGTGCAGAACCCGGGGAAGCAATGGCGATGACCCTGTTCATCGCAAGTATATTGCCGAATCCGACATGCACCAGCTCTACACTCATAGTCATCTCCCAAATGCTGTGAATAGTAACCTCTATATTAAACCTTAAGTACCGATAAAGGCAACTATCGAACGGCAGCTTTCAGCCTCAACTTGACGCCTGGCCATACATTTGCTACACTCGTCTTGCCGCGTTTCAAACAGAAACCGCGGGAATGGCTTCCGGAAAACCAGCGGGGAGTAGAAGTGTCCCTCGACCAGCTTCTCAATTCAGGAATCTCCAAAGAGCTGATAGTGCTTATCATTTCTGCAGTGCCGGTAATAGAGTTGCGCGGGGCAATACCTGTAGGGATAAACCTGTTTCACTTTTCCTGGTATTATACCCTTTTGCTGGCAATAATCGGAAATATGCTGCCTGTGCCGTTTATCCTGCTGTTTCTCAATGCCCTTACCAGATTGCTGAGCAGAATACCTGTCATGGAAAGGATGTTCAACTGGCTCTTCGAGCGCACCAGGCGACGTGGCAAAATTGTGGAAAGATATGAGCGGGTTGGCCTGGCATTGTTCGTGGCCGTTCCCTTGCCCATGACCGGTGCCTGGACCGCCTCTCTAATAGCCGTTATGTTGGGCATGAACTTCAAATACGCCTTGCTGGCTATTTTTGCGGGGGTGCTCATTGCCGGCGCAATCGTCACGAGTCTGAGTCTCCTGGGATGGGTAGGCGCCGCAATTGCCGGAATCACACTCGGTGTCCTGGCAGGCATGGGGCTGTGGAAAATGCGTCCAGGACAGAATCAGACCGAAGGATGAGGCGAGGTATGCCTTGACAAGTCCTCCTTACTGGCTATATCCTAAACAAAGAGGTGAATTGAACATGGAAGATAATCCGATTTCTTTGACCGGTTCGGAAATACCGCAGGGAGTAAACTCACTCCTCGCCGGGGGAGAGGTCAAGTGTGACAAGTGCGGTGAAACGATAAAACACCTGGAAAGGTACTGCTCCAACTCTCACGAGTGTTTTGTGTGCGGAACGGCGCTGGAGACGGTGATGCTGCTCGAGGGACACTTCAGCCAGGAACATTCGGGCGTGGCGTCAAGGGGAACCAGGTATTGCGTCAACTGCAGTTTGAAGGCCGGCTATCTCAAGACGGTAAAGAATAAAAAAACCGATACTGTTTTTCCGGCAATGTTCGTCCTCCGTGACGAGCTATCATTGGAGTGAAGACAAGGCATCCGGCAACGCTTACCTCCATCAACCTCACCAAACTGCGTGTCCCTGTAGCTCAGTCGGACAGAGCGGCTGCCTTCTAAGCAGTTGGTCGGGCGTTCGAGTCGCCCCAGGGACGCCACCATGAAAAGGCGCTTTGTGCCATCTTAACCG
>JACPPQ010000005.1 GCA_016190925.1 Chloroflexota bacterium
ATTCCGACCCCACATCAATCCCGTATCAAGCACGGGACAAGGTTTGGGGCAAGCTTTTCGTCGGAATGGTTATTGGGAAACGGATTGCTTCGAGGGCTAGTGAGACCAACAGGAGAAATCGCATCATGGGCAAGACTTTAGCCGAGAAGATATTGAGCGAGAAGGCCGGGACCGATGCGCGGGCTGGCGATATTGTCTTTACGCCGGTAGACCTGGTCTTTATGCAGGATACCACCGGGCCGTTGACCATAAAGCAGTTCGAGGCCGCCGGCTTCGAGCGGCTGGCAAAACCGCAAAAAACGGTGCTGTTCATCGACCACGCTGCTCCCAGCCCGAGCAAGGAGCTCTCCAACGACCAGATAAAGCTGCGGGAGTTCGCCCAAAAGACAGGCGCCCTCCTGTCCGACATCGGGGATGGAGTGTGCCACCAGATTGTGGCCGAATCCATGGCTAAACCGGGCGATATAATCATCGGCGCCGATTCGCACACGGTATCCGCCGGCGCCCTGGGCGCCTTTGCCACCGGCATGGGTTCCTCCGATGTGGCGGTTGCCGCTGCCCTCGGAAAGACCTGGCTGCGCGTTCCCGAAGCCATTAAAATAACCGTCGACGGCGAATTCCCTTCCCGCGTGGTGGCCAAAGACCTCATCCTTCATATTATCGGCCGGATTGGAGCCGACGGCGCTAACTACAAGGTCCTGGAGTTCGGCGGCAATGCGGCGGACCGGATGAGCATGTCCCAGCGCCTGACCATTGCCAACATGGCGGTAGAAGCCGGCGCCAAGGCAGGACTTTTCCCTTCCGATAAAGTCACCCGCGACTTCCTGGCTTCCCAAAAGAGGGGAGACCACTTCCAGCCGCTTTCTCCTGATGCTGATGCTACCTACGAACAAAGCATCTATGTCAATGCAGCCAAACTTGAGCCAACGGTGGCCAGGCCTCACACCGTCGATAATGTTGCGCTCGCCAGGGAGCTTAAGGGCACAAAAATCCAGCAGGTATTCATCGGCACGTGCACCAACGGGCGGACAGAAGACCTGGCACTGGCTGCGGAGCTTATGAAAGGCAAGAAACGCCACCCGGACACCCGGTTGATAGTCGCGCCGGCATCCCGGCAGGTCCTGCTGGAAGCAATCGAGGCCGGATATATCCAGACCTTCATCCAGGCCGGGGCCGTGTTATTGCCGCCGGGCTGCGGCGCCTGCCTCGGACTGCACCAGGGAATACTGGCCGACGGCGAGAACTGCCTGTCCACCGCCAACCGGAACTTCCAGGGGCGGATGGGCAATCCCATGGCGTTTATTTACCTGGCAAGCCCGGCTACCGCTGCGGCCACTGCAATCGCAGGTGAAATCACCGACCCAAGGGAGATGGTATAATATATTACAGTTGCTGGTGGTCCATAATAATCTGGATATGAATGATAATACCGTAATAACCAATAACCAAGATACAAGCACCAAACAAATTCCAAAATACAATAACCAATTATCAAACGTCACCCGCATTATCATTTGTTTGGTCCTTCAGCCGAAGGATGAGCATTGGTTGTTGTTTGGCCATTGAGTCCATCCTAATTTTAAGACGATTATTAACTGATTGAACACCTGAACACTAACCTCCGTTCGGAGAGCCAGTGGCATAGCCCCCTTGAAACGGGGAAGGTGGTACGATGATATTAAAAGGAAGAGCAATAAAATTCGGTGATGATATTTCCACCGACCATATCACTCCCGGTCGTCTTGCCAACCTGAGAAGCAATTTGCCGGAGCTGGCCAAGCATGTCCTTGAGGATATCGACCCTAAATTTGTTTCCCGCGTGAAGCCCGGCGATTTCCTGGTGGCGGGAAGTAACTTCGGTCTTGGCTCCAGTCGGGAGCATGCCGCCCAGGTGCTCAAGATAGCCGGGGTAAAGGTTATCCTGGCAAAGTCAGTGGCGCGCATCTTTTTCAGGAACGCAATCAACCTGGGGCTGCCGATAATAATATGCAACACGGACAAAATCAATGATGGGGATGAGCTTGAGATAGACCTGGAAGCGGGCACTGTTAAAGACCTGACCAATGGCAACCAGGTTTTCTTCGGCAAGATTCCGGAGGTGATGCTTCGCATCCTGAACGAGGGCGGCCTGATTCCTTATATTCAGAAACACGGCGATTTTAAAGTGTAGAACATTCCTCTTCTGACTTCTGGCTACTGACTACTCAAGAAAAGACTTATGACCTATAAAGTTACACTAATCCCCGGCGACGGCACAGGCCCTGAAATCACCGAGGCCACCAGGCGAGTCCTCGAGGCGACAGGCGTCGGTTTTCAATGGGAGATAGCCTATGCCGGCATTGTGGCTCAGAAGAAATTCGGCGATGTGCTTCCCGATTCCACCCTCGAATCAATCAGGCGGAACAGGGTGGCGCTAAAGGGCCCTGTTACCACGCCGGTAGGCGAAGGCTTCAGGAGCGTCAACGTGGGCCTGCGCAAGGAACTCGACCTCTACGCCTGCCTGCGTCCCTGCAAGCTGTACCCCGGCATTCTCTCCCCATTCAAAGACGTAGATATCGTGGTGGTCAGGGAGAACACGGAAGACCTCTACGCAGGCATCGAGTTCGAGCGCGGAGCTCACGAAACCTCTAAACTCATAAAGCTAATTGATGATACTGGCCGAGGACCGGTCAGAGAGGACTCCAGCTTCAGCATCAAGGTGATTTCGGAGGCGGGCAGCCGCAGGATTGTGAAGTATGCCTTCGAATACGCCCGTGCCTACCGCAGGAAGAAAGTTACCGCGGTGCACAAAGCCAACATTATGAAATTCTCCGACGGGCTGTTCCTGGAGGTTGCGAAAGATGTTGCCAGGGAATACCCTGACATCGAGTTCAATGATATAATCGTGGACAACCTGTGCATGCAGCTAGTGCGCAGGCCGCAGCAGTTCGATGTGCTGGCGCTGCCCAACCTTTACGGCGACATTGTGTCCGACCTCTGCGCCGGGCTGGTGGGCGGGCTGGGGGTGGCCCCCGGCGCGAACCTGAACGAGGAACTTGCTGTGTTTGAGGCAACGCACGGCAGCGCACCCAAATACGCAGGACAGAACAAGGTCAGTCCCATGTCCATGATGCTCTCCGGGGTGATGATGCTGCGGCGTCTGGGGGAGCAGGAGGCGGCTGACAATCTCGAAAACGCTATTGCGGCGGTCATCGCTGAGGGAAAGGACGTTACCTACGACCTGAAGCCGGGCGGGGTGGGGGGCGTCGGCACTTCTCAAGTGGCCGATGCCATAATCAGGAAACTGCAAGCGTTGAAATAAATTCCAAGCAAGTTCAAAGCTCAAAAATCAAAGCTACAACTTAAAAGTCAAAACTTACAGGATAAAGAAAGAGCAGTCAATCAATTAGCTAGTGCGCGACAGGTGAATTGATGCCAGATTGATAGGTGTTTCCCTCTGTCATTCCCAGTCCGCCTGAGGCGGAGGAATCCATGAAGCCAATAGCCTGGATTCTCCGCCTACGCGGAGAATGACAATACCATGGGTAAGGTGATTAGCTATTAGCCTGACAGGACTCTAGATTTTTAGCTTTTTCGTTGTGGTTCTAACTTTTGACTTTTGCCTTTTGAGTTTCCGTAAAGGAGGCCGACCATCAATAGTAAAATTACTATCGTGGGAGCGGGCAACGTGGGCGCGACCTGTGCCCAGCGGATTGTCGAGAAGGGCTACGCCGATGTAGTCCTAGTGGACATCATCGAGGGACTGCCACAGGGCAAGGCGCTCGATATTCAGCAATCGGCGTCCGTCATCGGGTTTGATACCCGCATCACCGGCACCAACGGATATGAGGAGACGGCCGATTCAGACATCGTCGTTATCACTTCCGGCATAGCCAGAAAGCCGGGCATGAGCCGGGACGACCTGCTGCGGGTAAACGCGGACATCGTTTCCAGTGTGGTCAGGAACGTGGTAAAGCATTCACCCGAGTGTATTATCATCAGCGTGACCAACCCGTGTGATGCCATGACCTGGCTGGCCCTGCGCACCAGCGGCTTCCCCAGGAACAGGGTTTTCGGTCTATCGGGTGTCCTGGATGGCGCGCGGTTCGCCAGCTTCATTGCCGATGAGCTTAAGGTATCGCCGAAAGATGTATCCCCATGCATTATGGGGCAGCACGGGGAGCAGATGGTGGTCATTCCCAGGCTTACCACAGTCAAAAGCAAACCCCTGACTGAGCTCCTGCCTCCAGACACCATAAAGAGGCTGGTGGAGCGGACTATCAACGGCGGCGCCGAAATTGTGGGGCTGCTCAAGACCGGAAGCGCTTTCTATGCCCCTTCTGCAGCCGTAGCCCGCATGGCGGAAGCGGTAGTCCTGGATAAGAAAGAAGTCCTCTGCTGCGCCGCCTATCTCGAAGGGGAATACGGTATCAGGGACACCGTGTTAGGCGTGCCGGTGAAGCTGGGCAGGAAGGGCATCGAGCAGATAGTTGAGCATAAGCTGACGCCCGATGAAAAACAGGCTCTTCATAGTTCGGCAGAGGCGGTGCGGAAGCTGGCGGAGGAAATGAAGCTGGCATAATACCTCACTGCGAACCCGCAGCTATTTAGCCAGGATTCCACCGTCCACAACCATAGCATGCCCGGTAACAAACGAAGCCGCATCCGAGCAAAGCCAGACCACTGCCTGTGCGATTTCTTCCGGTGTGCCCAGACGCCCGATTGGCAGCCTGGTCTTACTCTCTTCCTCTACTGCAGGGCTGTGCTCGAAGATACGCTCGACCAGGGCCGTGCGAGTGAGGCCGGGGCACACGGCATTGATGCGAAGACCGTTTCTGGCATAGTCCAGGGCCGCCACTTTGGTCAAACCAACGACGCCGTGTTTGCTGGTGACGTAGTCCGCGCGCCTCTCCCTGCCACGCAATCCGGCCACCGAAGCCGTGTTGACAATAGCGCCCTTACCTTGCTTGAGCATCTGCGGAATCTCGTACTTCAGGCACAGCCACACGCCTTTGAGATTGATGTTCATAAGCCGGTCCCATTCTTCCTCACTCAAATCAGCGGTCAACTTGAGCGCAGTTTCGACACCGGCGTTGTTGTGTGCGCAGTCCAGCCTTCCGAAGGTGGCTACAGTCTTATCGACCATCGCTTGTACTTCAGCCGACTTCGACACATCGGTCTTGATGAAGAAAGCATCACCACCGCTTTCCTTGATGAGTCGCACCGTCTCCTCGCCACCCCTGGAATCGACATCAACTACCACCACTTTTGCCCCTTCTCTGGCGAATGCCAGCGCCGAAGCCCGGCCGATGCCGGAGCCTGCGCCGGTCACCAGGACAACCTTGCCTTCAAACTGACCTGCCATGATAAGACCTCCTTTTGAAGCCAGTAATCCGTGATTCACAAGATAAAACAGTCTATCACACCAGGCGGGAAATACCAACCCGATAGGTGTGCTATAATCAACTTTAACGTTCGAGGGGTAAGGTTGAACTGAAGCTGTGAAACCATGAAAACACGGTTTTTTTACGGATACGTCATAGTTGCGCTTGCCACCTTCGTCATGTTCATAATGGCAGGGGGAATGTACAGCTACGGGGTCTTCTTCAAACCTCTGTCAGAAGAGTTCGGCTGGTCCAGGGCTATAACCGCAGGCGCCCATTCGATGTTCCTCCTCCTTATCGGTGTCTTTTTCATCCAGACAGGCAGGCTGGTGGACAGATTCGGCCCGAGGCGCGTGGTAACGGTGTGCGCCGGTTTTTCAGGCCTGGCGTATTTGTTGATGTCCCGCATTAACGAATCTTGGCAACTCTATCTTTTCTGGGGACTGATAGCGGCTATCGGACAAAGCGGCGGTCTTATCCCGATGATGTCCACCATGACAAGATGGTTTGTGAAGAGAAGAGGGCTGATGACCGGCATCGTTGCTTCCGGGGCCGGGTTGGGGAACATGGTTATGCCGCCGGTAGTCAGTAAACTCATCGAAATTTACGATTGGCGGACCACATATCTCATAATGGCAGTTGCCATCTGGGTACTGGTCATTGGAGCGGCACAGTTTCTGAAGCGCGACCCGGAGAAAGTAGGGCAGTTGCCCGATGGCGACACCACAAGAATAGAAGCGGTTGAGGCGCAGCAGGTTACAGGCTCTTCCCGCCGGGAAGCGCTCCACAGCGGCAGGTTCTGGATGCTGGTGGCGGCGATTTTCTGTTTCGGCTTCTTCATGCATTCCATTTTTGTGCACATCGTTCCCCATGCCAGGGATATGGGAGTCGAGCCTGTCGCCGCTGCCGGCGTCCTCGCCACTATCGGCGGGCTGAGCACCACCGGCAGAATCTTTATGGGCGGCGTCGGCGACAGGACTGGCAGCAAAAAAGCGATGGTGATTTGCTTCGCGCTGGCGCTGGTCTCCTTGCTCTGGCTGCAAATAGCCGCACAACTGTGGATGCTGTACCTGTTCGCGATTGCCTTCGGCTTTGCTACCGGAGGCATGGTCTCACTCGAGTCTGCCATCATCGCCGACCTTTTTGGGCTGAAGGCGCATGGCGGAATCTTCGGGATGGTACACTTCGGTGTTACGGCGGGGGGTTCGCTGGGCACATTCCTGAGCGGAAGGTTGTATGACCTCACCGGCGGCTATCAACTGATATTCTGGGTCTATGCCGCGCTCAGCTTTATCAGCCTTGTGCTGCTGCTGGCGCTGAAGCCACCCCGTTGAAGCAAAACCAAAGTACCAGGCACCTGTCTCCGCCGAAGGCTACGACAGGCAAGCCAAATCCCTTTCGGCAGGCTCAGGGCAAGCCTAAATAATTTGTCATGCGCCTGAGGCGGACTCGCGAACGATGAAAATATTGCCCTGGCGTGTGGAAAGTCCCCATCCAAGCATAGTATTATAGTGCAGGATTCCTAAGTAAAACCCTAAAAGGAGATACGTTAATCACCACTTCCCACACCCTCAACCTCATATCAACAGACACCAACACCGCAGCCCGCGCCGGAGAGCTAATTACGCAGCACGGGAAAGTGCCCACGCCGGTCTTTCTGCCTGTGGGCAGCCAGGCCACGGTCAAGACGCTCATTCCGCAGGAGCTTAAAGACATCGGTGTCAGGATGGTGCTGGCCAATGCCTATCATCTCTACCTCAGGCCCGGGGTCGAGGTGGTGGAGAAGCTCGGCGGGTTGCATAAGTTCATGGCCTGGGACGGGGCTATCCTTACCGATAGCGGCGGCTTCCAGATTTTCAGCCTGGCGTCCCTGCGTCGCGTCACTGATGACGGTGTCCTGTTCCGCTCCCACATCGACGGCAGCGAGCACTTCATCACCCCTGGGCTTGCCATCCAGTACCAGGAAGCCCTCGGCGCCGATGTGAGCATGGTGCTGGACGAGTGCGCTGCCCACGATGAGCCTTTCGATAAGGTCAAGGAAGCAATGGAAAGGACGCACCTCTGGGCTGAAAGGTGCCTTAAAGCTCACAAACACCCCGGCCAGTCCCTGTATGCCATCGTGCAGGGAGGCACATATCCGGAGCTGCGCCGACAATCCGCCACATATCTGACTTCGCTGGGGTTCTCCGGCTATGCCATCGGCGGGTTGAGTGTCGGAGAGCCGAAGGAACTCACCTTTTCCATGCTTGAGCAGACTGTGCCGCTATTACCTCAGGATAAACCACGCTACCTCATGGGGGTAGGCTCTCCGGAGGACATAGTGGAGGGAGTGGCGAGGGGAATCGATATTTTCGATTGCGCCATGCCCACCCGTGTGGCGCGTAACGGCGCTCTTTATACCTGGGAGGGCAGGCGCAACATCCGCAATGCCGCCTACAGCCGGATGGAAGCGCCGGTCATGACAGTGTGCGGTTGCTATACCTGCCGCACCTTCTCCGCGGCCTATCTGCACCACCTGTTCAAGAGCGAGGAGCTTCTGGCTTACCGCCTGGCAACCATCCACAACCTGAGCTTCATGAGCGAGCTGATGCGGCGTATAAGAGAATCCATCGTTAGTGGCACCTTCGAGGCCTTTAAGAATGAGTTTCTGGCAAGCTACACACCTACCGACGAGCAGGTGCGGCTGACCCAGAAGCAGAAGTGGCTGAAAGCACGGCGACAGGGTTGAAGCTGCTTTTCATTTCTACCCAACTAACAGACATTCGCTGGCGTGGGATTCCTTGAACAATAGTACCTTATATGGTATTATAATTGCATAGATATGAGCAAGAAAGAGAAACTCGAAACCAGAATCCGAAATAATCCCAGGAGCGTCTCACTGGATGACTTCGAGACTCTTATCAGCAATTACGGGCATATCGAAAAAGGTAGCAAGCACGCCAAAGCCAGAATTGGCAACGCTACCCTGACCTATAAAAGAGTCAACCCGATGCCGCTGAATACGTGGTTGACTTGCTTGAAATTATCGATACTCTTTAACCGGAGGTGAAACATGGAGAAAAAAAGCCTGGAGTATTATCTGGGTCTTCCTTATACCATCACACTCAAGCGTGGTACCGGAGACGGTAAGGAATACTGGATGGCCAGGGTAGTGGAGTTACCTCATTGCATGACTCACGGTGCCACCCCTGGGGAAGCCCTCAGAGATATCGAGGATGCCAAGCGCGAATGGCTGAAATCCAATCTCGACGCCGGCTTGACTATCCCTGAGCCTACCAGGTTCACCGGGCAATATCATCTCAGGATGCCGCCCTCACTTCATGAAGCACTGGCACTAAAGTCCGAGAGTGAGGATGTCAGCCTCAACCAGTTTATGATTACTGCCCTGGCACGGGCTGTCGGCTACGCAGAGCGGCCTGTAAAAAAGCGTAAAGCCGTCTCTAAAAAATAGACCGGGAAGCTGTCAGCTTTCAGCGCTCAGCTATCAGCCCTCCCCACCATACCCTGAAGGTAAATTCCAATAACCCTTCGGCAGGCTCCTTCGACGTAGCTCAGGACAGGTCAGGGCAGGCCGAGCAAGGATTATCATAAATTCTACACTCACAATAGACAACTTGAAAACCGTTAATGAGAGGACTCTTGAGTCATGATTCAAAGCGAAGCATTGGAAATCCTGAAAAACGGGCATAATGTATATCTCACCGGCGCTGCAGGCAGCGGAAAAACATATCTCTTGAATGCATATATTCAATACCTCAAAGCAAACAGGGTTAACGTTGGGGTTACCGCCTCAACCGGCATTGCGGCAACGCATATGGAGGGAATTACCATTCATTCTTGGGCAGGGATTGGATTGTTGCGTACCGCCTCCGATAAGGAAATCCAAGCAATAATAGAGAACAAACGAATTGTCAAACGATTTCAAAAAACGCAGACCCTCATTATCGATGAAGTTTCTATGCTTGACGCAGACCGTCTTGACCTTTTAGAAAAAGTAGCGAGGCTTGCCAGGGGTAGTTGGGAACCCTTTGGCGGTATGCAAGTAGTGCTTTGCGGCGATTTTTTTCAACTCCCACCCGTTGCCAAAGCGGGTGAACCTTTACCGAGGTTTGTGTATAAATCGGCGGCGTGGGAGAACATGAATCTAAAAGTGTGTTATCTCCACGGGCAGTACCGGCAAGGAGAGGAAGAGTTTCTTAGAATGCTGAATGCAATCCGCGATGCGTCAGTCGATGAAACGGTGGTGAGCCGTTTGCACCAATGCCGCGCCACAGCGTTTTCGCCGGACTCTTTGGGCCGCGTGGTAAGGCTTTATTCGCATAACCTTAACGTAGATTTGGAAAACAACCGCGAACTCGCAAAGCTTCCCGGAAAAGAATATGTATATCTTATGGAAATGAGCGGTATCCCGGCAATTGCCGAGTCCTTAAAAAGGGGGTGTCTTGCGCCGGAGAAGCTGGTGTTAAAAATTGGGGCTGCCGTCATGTTTGTGAAAAATAATTTTGAGCAGGGATATGTAAATGGGACTTTGGGAACGGTAGCCAGTTTTAATGAGGACGGCTTTCCGGTTATTGCCTCACTCAACGGTGACGAAATAGTTGCTGAGCCGGAAACCTGGAGTGTAGAAGAAAACGGCAAAAAACTTGCGGAGCTTAAACAAATTCCTCTGCGGCTTGCCTGGGCAATAACGGTGCATAAAAGCCAGGGGATGACGCTTGATGCCGCCCAGGTTGACCTCTCTAAATGTTTTGAGCCGGGTATGGGATACGTTGCGCTTTCACGTGTGCGTTCTCTTAAAGGACTTCGAATACTCGGGTTTAACGGGATGGCACTAAAGGTTAGCGAAGATACGCTTGCCTTCGATGAAGAGCTTAAAAAACGTTCTGAAGAAGCGCTCCGTGAGCTTGGCTCATTGCCAAAGCGAACGCCAAACGAAAAGGAACCCCCAAAAACGTATTCAGTAGAAAAAGTCAGAGAAAAATCTCCGTCTGCTTATAAAAAATGGACTGCCGACGAGGAAGCGAGTCTTGTCGCTGGTTTCCGTTCCGGCAAGTCCCCTGTCATGCTTTCAGAAATGCTCGGGCGGGAGGTCGGGGGAATTCGCTCGCGTCTGATAAAATTAGGCCTTATTGAATAGGGTTGTCTAAATCAGACCCGATGTGCTAACTCGGCCGCGCCAGTTTGGTTTTCCTGAGTTCCTCCAACTCCCCCGATGTCGTTTGGCAACCGCTCATAGCTTGCCCCGTTTGCGGTGAACCGTTCACTTCGTGGTGACCTCAGTGGAACCAGGGCTTCACGAAGAGTCCGACCATAATTCTTACTGTTTATCATAGGACTTAATTTTGTTTCTTATCCACTCCCAGTCAGGGTCACCATGCTCAAAGAAGGACTTGAAATTATCCTTCAGCCACTCATAATAGTCGTCTTCCGTGTACTGGCAAAATGTTTCAACCAAGGTGCTTTTAGAAACATCCTCGGGTATCTCCAAATCTAAGTCACCAAACTCTTCATCCAGAAACTGTTCAACTACGGTTCTATCAAGCATTTTCAACTCCTCGGATATCTAGCTAAATACTACTTCTTGTAGAATGATGTCAGTTGCCTCAGTGTTGACTCTATATTTTAACAACCTTACAACCTTCTCTTCTATTAACCTTCTTTTTTGCACATATTCAAGCACCTTATCTTGAAAGTCAAACCCAACCAATACACTTTGAACCATTTCGCCATCGCCGCCCGCAAGTTTTCTGACAAGCCAATTTTCATACTTGATAATTTGATTCAAATCCTCTTCAATGCAGGTTCCAGTTTTCAGTTCAATGCACGTGAATTTGTGGAGTATTTCAACGCCATCAACTGGTGTCACATGAGTAAGAAAAATATCCATTACCGTATTAAAAGACGTCGGTACGAAGTTTAAAAAATCATAATACTCTCCGATGAGGCTCTTTAACTTTGATTGAGCGAAAGAACGCATAAACCAAGCATTTAAATAGCCTTCTATTTTAATTCGGCCTTTCGCGTCAGTTTCAATTTTTAGTGGAAGAGGAACATTTGTGGCAGGGTATGGTTTTTGTATTAGCTTTATTGGATTGAAAACAGGATTGTTTCTGAGTAGTAGACGAATTAGCTCTTTTCCTTCTTCGGTGGTTATAGGTTGATGACTCTTTTTAGTAAAAGTCCCTAAATCGAATGTCCATATCTTACCTTTATCTCGCAAATCCAGGACATCGCTTAAGGCAATTGGCTTACGGAATTCCCTTATAGAAGGCTCAAACCTAACCCTGTAAGGATAAATCTGGTCTTTGCTTTCCCATAATTGGCGCTCATCAAAAAATGGTCTACCCGTTGCCTTCCATAATCCATATATACCGTCATTCCTGACATAAAAGAACACAAAGTCGGACGATCTAATAGCTTCGAAACCTGCGATGATTTCTGAATTTGTACGCTCAAACGAATGAGCAATTCCGCCGTACAACCCGTGTTCAAGGCATCTCTTAAAGTTTTCTTTGCTTGCGAGGAATATATGGCTTCCCATAGTATACCTTGCCTCAAGCGCATTATTTTCGAGTTTTTTCCTTGCCGCAATTATAGCATAGACTATAACCGTTAAATCAAAGCCTTGCAGGTTAGGCCAATTCTAGCACTGTGACCATACTCACGCAAGAACATTCCCGTGTAAAAAATATTATCCTCTTCTTGCTTTAACTTCGCCCTCGTCCAATTCAGGAATGCCTGTCTCATTTTTTCAACTTTACTTCCATTATCCTTTAAACATTGTTGAAAAACATTATTAACTTGTCACGCTCAACAAAAACCCAACTTAACAGACTTTGTTAAGTTCAAAATGCTCAAATTAGCCTCAACTTTACATAACTCTAACAACAAATATTCGTAGCTAATCAGCTTTGATTCGTTTCCCTGAAAATCAAGTTTTAGTCTTGCCCTTTGGTTCGATAGGTTCACCATGAGTGCTATGGTATACCCCCTCACTCCTTCGATAAACTCAGGACAGGTTTTATTCTCTCCTTCAGGATGAATCCCTCAAGGGGCGAGAAGACTGACTCATTTGAAGCTACTCCCTTAATGCGATATACTGTATTCTTAGCGTCTAAATTCAGTCACAGGAGCTTTCCTTTGCTTAAAACTCATAGCTGCGGTGAGCTTAACAAGAAGCATGTCGGTGCTCGGGTAACGCTGGCCGGGTGGGTGGACCGCCGGCGGGACCACGGCGGCCTCATTTTTATAGATTTGCGGGACAGGGAGGGCATAGTCCAGGTGGTTTTTAATCCGGAGGTAGCCAAAGAAACTCATGAGACCGCCGGAGAGTTGCGCAGCGAGTATGTAGTCCAGGCAAGCGGCGCGGTTGCCCTGCGTCCGCCGGGAACGGAGAACCCCAAACTACCCACCGGCGACGTTGAAATAATCGCGGACAAAATCAAGATACTCAACACCTCGGAGACGCCTCCTTTTTACATCAACGAAGAGGTCGAGGTCGAGGAGAGCCTGCGCCTGAAGTACCGCTATCTCGACCTGCGGCGGAAACGGATGAAGGACAACCTTATCCTGCGCCACCGGGTGGTGAAGTTCATCCGTGACTTCCTCGATGACAGGGGATTTCTCGAAGTGGAGACCCCCATCCTTATCAAGAGCACCCCGGAAGGCGCGCGCGACTACCTGGTGCCCAGCCGCATGCATCCCGGCAAGTTCTATGCCCTGCCCCAGTCGCCCCAGCAGCTAAAACAGTTGCTGATGGCGGCAGGCATCGAGAAGTACTTCCAGATAGCCAAGTGTTTCCGGGACGAGGACACCCGCGCCGACCGGCAGCCGGAGTTTACCCAGCTTGACCTCGAGATGAGTTTCCTGGAGCAGGAGGACATACTTGTCCTCTTCGAGGAGCTTCTTATCTCCCTGGTGGAGACCGTATGCCCTCAGAAGCGGCTGGTAAAACCCTTCCGCCGTATCAGCTATGCCGAAGCGATGGAGTGCTACGGCTCGGACAAGCCGGACTTGCGATTCGGCGTAGAGATTAAAGACCTTTCAAAAATCCTGGTCAACTCCGAGTTCACCGTCTTTCGCTCGGCCATTGCAGGTGGCGGCAGGGTCAAGGGCATCGCTGTTCCCGGATGCGCTACTTATACGCGTGGACAGCTTGAGGAATTGAACCAGATGGCGCGCAGCCTGGGGGCGGGCGGACTGGTGACCATATCGCTGGGAATGTGTGACGGCGGGATAGACGGACTGAGCGTGGAAATGGTCAAATCCGTCGCCAGCAAGTTCCTTTCGCTGGAGCAGGTCAAGCAAATTGCACGCGCGCTCGGCGCACGTCCGGGCGACCTTCTGCTCCTAGTTGCCGGAGACGGCGACCTGGCAAGCGTAGTCCTCGGAGGGCTGCGGACGGAGATGGGACGCCGTCTCAAGCTCGCCGACCCGAATACAATCGTCATGGGTTTTGTCATCGACTTCCCGTTGTTCTGGTGGAACAAAGAGGTCGGGCACTGGGAGTCCATGCACCATCCTTTCACCGCACCCAGAGACGAGGACATGTGCATCCTGGACAGCGCGCCGGAAAAGGTGCACGGCAAGCACTACGATATTATTTGCAACGGGTTTGAGATTGGCGGCGGCAGCCTCAGAATCTACAATGCCGCCCTTCAGAAGAAGGTATTCAATATGCTGGGATATAAGGACGAGGAGATAATCGAGCGTTTCGGCCACATGCTGGACGCCTTCAACCACGGCACTCCTCCACATGGCGGCATCGCCATCGGCATCGACCGGCTGGTGATGCTCCTGGCCGGAGAGGAAAGCATACGGGAGGTGATTGCCTTTCCCAAGAACCAGAGCGCAATTGATGTTTTGCTCGATGCCCCTTCACACGTCAATGAGCAGCAATTGAATGAACTTCATCTCTCTATTCGCGAGGAGTAGCATGGTATGGTCTACACGGAAGAAGTAGCTGAAAATGTGTACCTCATCGATGATAACCTCTATTCCGTGCCCGGCTGGGGCAGCGTCTACCTGCTCAAAGAGGACAAGACGGCACTGATAGACAGTGGGCCCACTACCTCGATGGAAGCGGTTATCGGGGGTGTCAGAAAGCTAGGCCTCGGACTTAACGACATCGACCACATAATCATAACCCACATTCATCTCGACCATGCGGGAGGTGCCGGCACACTCGCCGAAGAGATGCCCCGGGCGCAGGTGCTCGTTCATCACAAGGGTGCAAGGCACATGGTGAGTCCTGAGAGGCTGCTTAAGGGTGTAGTCGAGGCGCAGGGCCAGGATATGATGGTGAAGTGCGGAAAAGTTGTGCCAATCGACCAGGAACGGGTAAAATCAATATATGGGGATGATGTCCTAGAGCTTAGCCCGAGACAGGTACTGAAATTCATCGATGCCCCGGGACACGCCCCGCACGAGCTATGCATCCATGAGAGCCGGAACAACGGCCTGTTCACCGGCGACGCCCTGGGGGTGTGCGTGGGGCCGGGCGATGGCATTTTGCTGCCGGTTACCGCACCACCGAATTTCGACCTTGAGCAGTTTATCAGCACGATTGAAAGGTTGATGGATTTGGACGCATCCTGTCTCTACTTCGCCCATTTCTGCAGGAGAGAGAAGGCGCAAGAAAACATGCAGTTGTGCATCAGCAAGCTTGAAGATTGGAATACCGTGATTGCAGAGACGCTGGAAAAAGAAGGCCTCGATACCGCCGCGAAGAAAATTTCCGCACTCGAAATAGCAGACCTGGAGCCGTTAAAGAAGGATTCTTCTTATCAAAGGCTGTATAAGTATATGGTTGATACCAGGACTCCCGTCTCCATTAGTGGCACCGGATTCGTTAAATACTATCGAGAGAAGCATGGGATAAGATAACTCAAAGCTCAAAAAGCAAAAGTCAAAACTACAACAAAAAAATTAAAAGTTTAACAATTGAGGCAAAAAGTATTTAGCTATTAAACCGAAGGCTCAGGGCTTGTCTCGTATCCTATGTCGAGTACAGGACAGTTTTGATACGGTGATTAAGCGAGTGACATCTTGAGCTTCACCCTCACCTAGCCTCTCCCATCAAGGGAGAGGGATATTTTTCAGGAATAGGGATTTTTGCAAGTCATTACTCACAAACGGAGGAAAGGTGAAAGTAACCAAGGATAAAGTCGAAAACAGCGAGGCATTTTTAACCATCGAGGCAGAGCCCACGGAGGTGGAAGAATCACTGGAAAAGGCATACCATTCACTGGTAAAGAGGTCGAATGTTCCCGGCTTCCGCAAGGGCAAGGCGCCTCGGCCAGTGCTGGAGCGCCATCTGGGGAAAGAGCGCGTCTTTGACGAGGCGCTGGACCACCTTTTCCCCGTGGTCTATAAGAAGGCTATCGATGAGCAGCAACTCAAGGCAGTGGCCCATCCCGAAGTGAAGGTAGAGAGCAAGGAGCCGGTGGTATTCAAAGTCACCGTGCCTCTGGTGCCGTCCGTAGAACTCGGCGATTATCGCGGTATCCGGATTGAAGAGAAGCCCGTGGAACTGAAGGACGAACAAATCGATGTTGCCATCGATAACCTTCGCCACCAGCGTGCCACATGGGAGCCGGTGGAGCGCGGCGTAGAGTATAATGACATGATTATCCTCGACGTGGAGAGCAAGATAGGCGAGGAACCCTTTCTGAACCGGAAGGGCTTTCAATACCAGGCCATGCTCGATTCGAAGTTTCCAACAACCGGCTTTGCCGAACAGTTGCTGGGCATGAAAGCAGGAGAGGAAAAGGAGTTCACGCTTGCATTCCCCGCGGACTACAGCGTGGAGAGCATGCGCGGCAAGGAGGCCTCGTACAAAGTCAAAACGGTCGAGGTAAAGAGGGAAGTCCTGCCAGAGCTGAATGATGACTTCGCCAAGCAGGTGGACGCGAAGTTCGAAACGGTGGACGCGCTGAAGAAGGAAGTCACCGATAGTTTGAAGTCCCAGCTAGAAGAGAAGGCAAGGCAGGAATATGAGGAGCAAACGATAGATGCTGCGGTTGCGGTTTCCAAGGTTGAGTTTCCGCATGTGATGGTGGAAGCAGAGGTCGACCGGATAATGCGGGAGCAGATGGAGCGCAACCGGATGAAACCCGCCGATTTTATGGAGTATCTTGCCAGGGCTAACAAGACACTCGAGAGCTATCATGAGGAGCTGCACCCGGCGGCTGAAAAGATGCTCGTAAGGTCGCTGGTCCTGGGCAAGATTCTCGATACGGAGAAGATTGAAGTCCTGGACTCCGATGTTGATGCGGAGATTGGAAAGGTAGTAAGCCGTCTCAAGGAGCCAAAGGAGGCAGAAAGACTCCGGATGTTCCTGAACAGCAATGGGTCCCGCCAGCAAATCAGGGAACGTCTTCTGACACGAAAGACTGTTCAATACGTGGTGGACATAGCTAAAGGCTCAGGTGTTTCGGTTGAAACAAAGAGTGAAAAGGAGGTCAAGAAAAATGATTAACCCATCGAATGTTATTCCAATGGTAATCGAAAGCAGCGCCAGGGGGGAGCGCGCCTTCGACATATACTCGCTTTTGCTGCGAGAGCGTATCGTCATGCTGGGAATGCCTATTAACGACCAGGTAGCCAATGTTATCATAGCGCAGCTTCTCTTCCTGGACCGGGAAGACCCGGATAAGGATATCAGTCTGTATATCAATAGCCCGGGCGGTGTTATCAGCTCCGGTCTGGCTATCTACGATACCATGAAGCTTATCCGTCCTGACGTCTCTACCATCTGCATCGGTATGGCGGCCAGCATGGCCACCGTCCTGCTCTGCGCGGGGGCCAAGGGAAAGCGCTATGCCCTGCCCAATGCTACCATACACATGCACCAGGCGGTGGGTGGCGCCCAGGGACAGGCGTCCGATATAGCCATCGCTGCCCGCGAGATTATGCGCTTGCAGGACATCATTCGCGATATCCTGACCAAGAGCACCGGCCAGCCGCTGGAGAAGATAATTCATGATACCGACCGCGACTTCTACCTGAATGCGCAGCAGGCGGTAGAGTACGGCCTGGTGGATGAACTCCTGAAGAAGCCGGAGAAGAAGTAGACAGAAGGGGCTAAATTTTCGTAGCTGTAACCCCACCTTCCGGGCGGATGCTTTTGGGGGGTGGGGTTCTTGTTTTTGGCTTATGGCGGGTTCGAATACAGAAAGTCAGCGTTCGAATCCCCCCGGCTCCACCAAAGGGGACGATACCTAGAACTCTTCCACATGGGAGAGTCTTTTCAATAACTTTTCCATGGCCTTCGTTTGTAACTGAAAACAGTCTCAGTACAAAGACGGGGGATCTAGCCGCCTAAGCCTAGCTGCCCAACAACGTTCCTTATGTATTTGACAGCATTTCTCAGATCGGTTTCTCCCCTCGCAGCCTTGTCATGACCACCGCTAGCTGTCCTGACAAGGATATCGCGTAACTCCTTACTAGACCCTGGGATTCTGCTTTCGATGATGTTGTCCACGCCACTTGACCACATGTACTCTGCGGTCTGATCCTGCCAGCTTCTCGGATCGAATGTATCGGGTCCGAATTTTATTTGCGCCAAGAGATAGAGCCTTTCTAATGCCAGTCTGACCAATATCCAAGATGGCTCAAGGTGGCCTTCCTCTGCCTCTTTCTCAGCACGTCTTAAGCGTTCGGATATTCTCCTGTTGCCCTCTTCAACGCTACAGCCTTTCCTTTTATTGAGCACTACCCTCAAAGTGACATATTCAGACTCTGGACGGTCACGATGGTAATAGCTTACGTCCTTTGCGAACGTATCATTGTGGGTCAGGACAATGACCTGAAAACCCTCCGACAAAACATGGTTAAGGACGTCCTTTGCGAAGGTCTTGAAATGCTCTTCATCCATTGACTGGACTGGGTCGTCGAATATCAACATCCTATGACCCAACAATTTCGACCGAGTGACGAACGCAGCGATACCCAGAGCATTCACCTGAGATTCGCTGAAGACGCGTAGGGCGTCGACCTCTTTTTTATTATCGCCGTCGTCCAACTGTGCCTTTACTTCTATCTCGACAGGGAAACCCTTCCCTCGAGGTTCAGGGATATGCAGTTGGCTAAAAGATGAATATTGGTCCGATCTCAACGCAGTCCATACCATCCCGATCCCATCATTGAATGATACTCGTCTAGCTTCCAGAAAATGTTTCCGGTATGCTATCAGTGCCTCACGCATAGTTTCAAGGTCGCTCTGGGCTGATTTCTTGCTGTACTCCCAGTTCAAATCGTCCGCCAAGCCTGAGCAATTTTCTGAACACACCAACCATGTCTCACGCACGCGGTACTTGGGGTCTACCCTCGCCACCGCACTTGCAGCAGCTTCTACTTTGATCACAGCCTCCCTGTACTTGTGGAAAGTGGGAGAGACCTTATCCAACTCCTTTATGGCCTTATCATATTCTGTCATGTACTCTTCACATTTAGTTGCGTCATCAGGCAACGGTTGCGGTGTCCTAGCGATACCCCGAACATACGTAAGATTTGCGCCGAACGTCGCACTCTCTTGATTTCGGAGTTTGCGCAAATCAGCGACAGCTGATTTGAGGTCTTCCCCCGCGCCTTGCAGGGCATCCTGCCATTCCTTATCGGAAGGAACTCTTGGTAAGGACTCATCCCAGTCTTTTGTGATCTGTGCGGCAAGTTCAGCAAGCTTGTCAAATTTTTCTTGCAATGATCTCCTTGCCGACTTCTCCGCTTCCTGAATCGGCGCCCATCCTAAGATCTCTTTGACCCGCGCTACCGTCAGAGTATTTATGTCCTTGTATTCGCATACTGGACAAATCTGATCCTTCGCTCCGGTCTGGACTAATCCATTCTCGCCCAGCTGACTTAGAATGTTTGAAATTACCATGTGTTCTTTGCCAACCGCAACGGCTGCCGCTTTAGCCGGGCCGTAAATTACCCAAGCTTCTCTAATCTCTTTGAAGACGCTATTGACCTGCAAGGAATGGTCGATGCCAGCTTGTGCCTCTAATACTCTGCGAGGCCGTAGTTTAGCGAGAAGCGGGAATGTCTTCTGTTTGGCCTTTTCCTGTTCTTGTTGGAAAACAACCCGAATGCCATCGAAATCTTGAATCTCCTTGGTCACCTCCGCAACTTCGAGTCGCGCAACCCTTGCTAGAACCTCCTTTGCCCTAGTGCCGAGATCTCCCTCCTTCTTTTGGTACAGTTGGGCGCAGGCCTTTTTAGATGAATCGGCCTCCAATGTTCCCTCAAGAGCCGATAATTCCTTGAGAGCCTTGCTCCCGGAAGGGCTATCGAACTCCTTAATCCGAGCCGGACCTATCACCGCCTTTCCGATAAGGGAAGTTAACTCATCCAGTTTTAGCAGGCGCTCGAAGTACCCTCGCCGCTCGCGGGGATTGCTTTGCACAAAATCTCGCAGTGTGTGCTGCATTAACAATGGAGGCTCCGAAGCGAAGAGCTGGTCAAGCTCCTTGGACTCCTCTTCTTTACTAAGCTCCGTACCGTTCTTTAATAAGACGGAGTCGCATTTTGATTCGATAGTGGCACCGTAGTCTGACTTCAATACTCGGCGCAAACAAGACTGCTTTGTCTTTTCTTTACTACTTGACAAGAAAATAGCCTCAACCCAAGTCTGGTCACCATCGGGGCGAAATTCGTTCGTAATACAATTTTCAAGTTCCCTCGCGCTGCCCAAATCATGGCATTCCCGGCGAGAAAGCCGACCCGTGAACAGCCACTCCAAAGCCTCAGCTAAGCTGGTTTTCCCAGAGCTATTTCGGCCTTCGAATACGACCAGATTCGCATCGACATTGATGGGCTCTGGAATATCTCTGAAGCCTCTGAAATAGTGGGGTTCTATTGATTTCAAACGTACTGATTCTCCCAAAGTCCCTTCAACAATGTCGGGGAACTCTTTGTGAACCACGATCTTGTCATCAGGTCCGATCGTATGACCGCAATACTTGGTTGCACGCTCAACAAACCAAGAGTCGATCCAGGAATCATCCTCGGAACGGCTTCCAGGGTAGGCTGATGCAAAGCCGCCTAAGGCGCCAGGAACATTTGCCAGGATAGATAGAACTTCATCCCCAGTGGGATGGACATTCTCGGCTTTCGAGTCCATTGGGCGCCTCCTTTTGCCAGGCTGCGGGAACCTTATGTGATTCTCTTCGGTAGATCCACTTCGGCAATAGTGCGGTTGAGAGCGCTTGCATATCGTTCCTTTAGCACCACAACACTAGTCCTGAGCCTAGCCAAATCAATTCCCAGCATGTATAGCAACAACAAGGTTGCTGTCCGCTGATTTTCTTTTCGCGTGATCATGACGTTTGCAGTTGGCTCCCATAGGACTCCGACCCAAGGTTCTGAGGCAAGGTCAATGGGAAGCCGGGCGAATTTCGGTATCCAAGTCGACAACGTCCCCTCGAGTTGAGTCGCCATTCGTACAGCCCTAACAAAGGACAAAAGCCCAATGGTTCGAAATAACAAGTGACCCCCACCTTTATGCCTGTACTTCCCGGCGATCAAATCCTCGCTTACGCTGTCTTGCACTTCTGCTAAAGGCGGAAAATTCTTCACTATCAAATTCCAGAACTCGGTAGCCTTTCCATATAGACCTGCCAATCGAACATCAGTCGGCCTGAATCGTTTGAAATCCTTCCATTTACGGCCGCGATCCGTGGCTAGAATAATGTCGTTGGCCTCATAGAGTGTAGTGATATTTGTAAAACACTTTTTATCGGTAACCGGAATAGCTTTACCCTTCGACACGGAAATTCGGAACTCCTTGAATAAAGGGTACTCCTCCATCAATCTTCTTGTGACTATCGCGACAGCATCGTCCTCATCGAGGGCTATGATGTCCATCATGTCAACGGGTTTTGCATATCGGTTGAGTGTAGAGAATAGCCTTCTGGTCCGTTCAAGGCCAGCCTCTTGCCTCACGTCAGCCGCCAAGAAAATAGTGCAGACTTCCTCATCCGCGAGTCCAGGAACCGGCTCACCAGTCAGCGCATCCTTTATGCCCGCAACCCGATGTTGTCCATCTATAGCAAAAAGCTTCTCGCTACCAGCTAGTTTAAGCATCCCCAAGACTCCTTCCTGATAACTGGGAAGGTTTGATGGATCGAATTGATCTGATTTTCCAACTGAGAGTTCATACCATTCAGGAGACCCACCATAGACACCAATAATTAGGGCATTGAAGAATCTCTGCGACTGTGTGCGTAGGTAGGTGGAAATCTCTTTGGACCTATTTGTGACACGTCGTTGAATCAGCTCTCTCAGTCCCGTGTTCTTGTGAATTTCTTCAGCTAGGCTCACTCTATCAGCTACGTCTTTCATTCTAAGAAAACTTATGTAGTATACGTTATCCCCCATCGTAGCTCTGAGGGCTGGAACAAGCATTTCTGTAGCTGTCATCGAAGCGCCTCCACTATTGTCCGCACCCTAGCCGGCAATTGGTCATTACACGGTGGCACAAAGGCCGTGATTAATGCTTCTTCAATCTGAGTCAGTTGAGAAGGGTCGGTAACCACGACGTAGCAGAAAGCGAGATTATTCGGGTATTTGTTCAGGAGTCGAACAACCCTTGGTCGACCAATCTCTCGGTTTTTCTCAGAAAGATAATCTTGAAAACGGCCACGAAGCGTGCCAGCAGTCTTTCCCACGTACATCAAATATGATGAGGAAGGATGATTAGCCAAAGAAGGTTGGACCACGAACGAATATATTCCAGGTGCTGCCGGAACGTTACCAACTTCACATGAAGCGAATTGGCAGGAGTGCCAGTCGAAAGGCCAATTGTGGTTTTCGGAATATTCCTTCCAAAGTCTTGGCCAGAGAAAGAAGGTGTGCTTGTGAGCACTCGCCTCGTCTTCTTGAGCTAAAATGTCTTGTACGGGCAATGTCCTCTCCGTTTTCGTTGACTAGTTAGGTTCCGGAAGTAAACCGATAATAGAATCAGTTAAGTTCCATATTGGTTTTGCAGTGCCATCATTTAACATTTCTACTACCTCTGGCAATCCAACTGCAGCCAGATTGTTTGCCAAGTCAATGATTCCTGCTGGATTTTCTAGTATCCAGGGATTGGTGCTATCAGCTATGGCAAGAAGTTCCAGGAGCTCGATTCTGTACGGATCTCGTGATAGAATTTCTCCAGTTATGAAGCGATGGGAGTTCTTGACCTTTGGCCCTTTACCCCTACGTGCTCCAACACACACAGCAAAAAACCAGATATCGATGTAACGGTCGAATGGACTATCGTCTGGCGATGGCTTTGCTCCTCCACTAGGCTGAGTTTGACAGAAGCGTTCTACTTCAGGACGCAACGTCTCCGGAATCTCAAGGTCCAAATTCTGAAATGGATTAGTTATATATGACATATAATACCCTCCGCGTAAAGAACTAATTGCGCTGCGTCAGCCGGGCATTCTTTCCATCTCCAATCCGCTCGCAAACATCACAATATTGACGATGGTTACAATCGCAAAGAAGAGCTTGCATATTCGCCGTGGATGTATTGTTGACTAGTTGTTTTGGATAATGAGCTGAGTTACTGAGGGTGAAAACCTTGCCAGCATAGAGGTCGATGATGTCTTCACATCCCGAAATTTCATCCCGGGTTAGAAATAGAATAAGTTGAGCAGTGTGGCTGACTGCCGTTCGAAGTACCGACTGTTTCACGATTCCGCTCATCATGCCCAATGGAGTATCAATGATATTGGGTGCCTTAACTCCGCTTACTTCTGTTAGAGCTAAGATGAAAGCCAGGGTCAACGCTCTACGGGAAGCTCCATTAAGGTCTAGGTCGGTATCTAGAAGTCTATCTTGTGGACCGTACACCACAATGTCATAAGCCTCTGAAATATCAGCTTTCCGAATTATGGAATTCTCAGGGTCCGCTTGAATCATGCTCAAGAAATAATCATTCATGGCGTTACAAACCCGCGGTACCTCGCTATCTTCAATCGATTTGTAGGAGGCCGCCAAAACATCAGCAATGTCAGTAGCTGCATCAAGTCGGCAGGCTACTTTTTTGAACCGTTTTTGTTGAGTCGTGAGAACTTTCCATTCTTCATTGGCGTTCTTTTTTTCTCGGATGAGTCTTTCTCTATCTGACAGTCGTATACCATGTTCGCGGGTCAATTCCTCTTTGTGCTCTAGCCGGGCTCTTTTCTGTTCCCTTAAGAAGCCAATGTCAGTTTCGGGGAGTTCATTGATCTTTGACTCAATCGTTTTCAATTCGCTTTCTAGATCAGCGATTTGTTTGTCAAAGTCGTTTCTCCGCTGAATTATCGCATTTGCTAGATTCCCCCAATCTCCACTCGGAGTGCTCACTTGCAATAACTTCTGATTTGCAATAAGCCTGAGGTCGGTGAGTCTGTCGTCGACCACAGAAGCCGCCTCTTGCTGAACAATTAGATCCTGAACATGTTGGTAATGTACGCTCCCGGGTTCTAATACCTCTCCACATATACATTCCCGCATTTCCAACCTTTCACGAAGAACGGGTATTGCTGTCCTCGGAATTCGGCCTTTTGCCTTGAGGTCGTTCAATATCTTACTAGCTTTGGCAATGTGATCCTTTAGAAGGAACTGTCCCAAAGGTTCAACTTTGAATAATTCGCCGTGTTCCCGGCGAAGCGCTTCAAGTCGAGTTCTTGCCGATGATAGCTGACTCTGTTTGAGCTGTTTTTGTTTGACTAACTCCTCTCGATTGCCTCTTTCAAGAGCCCGCTCTAATTTCTGCTCAATCATCTGAACATCTACGTTAACCTGCTTCAGTTCTCCATCGATCTCGGATAACCTCTTGTTGTTTTCAGCTTCTTTTTCTTCGAGCCTCCGCATCTTTTCTTGAAGTGCGTTCAGTTCGTCGGCGCCGGAGAACTGCTTCACCTCGCCGCGGATTTCTACCGCGCTTTTCTTAACGTGACTCAGAGCGTTTTCAAGAAGTTCAAAGCCAAGCATATCTCTTATCGCTTTTCGAACCATTTTCCTTTTTTCCCCTGTCGGGACCTCAGAAGTTATGAAGCTCAATGCGCGGTCACCATCAGTAAAAAATAGGTCTTTCAGATTACTCCCCATGATCTGCCTAACGAAAAGTTCACCAGACTTTTCAGGGGTGTATCCGCTCTGGTCCTTCTTGAATAGTTGGAACGAGTCCTCGTTCCTTTTCCAAGAAGATGGGCCTCGAATCATCTCGGTCGCAGTTCTTCGCACCAAGTACTCGTCCGTAGATTGAATCCAACCGCCCTTTCCGTCAGGTCTCTCAAATGTATGTTCAAATTCCAATTCGCCAACTATTTCTGCGGCTTTCGATGCAGATGTGTCCCAGTCGATAGGAATTATCCTATAGCTGGCTCCACGCGTTGGCAGCCCCTCTTCACCGAATAGAGTCCATTGGAGGGCATTCAAGATAGTGGTCTTGCCGGTTTCGTTCTCAGCTCGAATGACAGTCAATGGACTCTTGCTATCAGTCGAAAATTCCAATTCCAAATCCCGTAACAGACGAAAGTTAGTAAAACTTGCTCTTCGAAATCTCATCTTCTCAACCTCCGAGTGCTTATCCTTGGAAGGTACTTACCCTCTAGCTCTCAATACCCTTGCCACCTTCTGTACTTCGGTAAACGAAGTCACCTAGAGCCTCACAATGGTCAGTTACTGTTTTCTGGATCGTAGTAGCTCTAATCGCATGCTGATGCTCTGCCCAGACAATATCACTAATGGCGTCGAGGAGAGCCTCGTGATAGTCAGGAACCCTCTCGGGTGCTTCCTGGCATTTCTTCTCGATGGTACTGATAAGCTTTTTCGGATTCATTATGCAATCCCTCCTACCGATGCTTTGGCATCAGAAATATCTCTCGATCAGAGGCCTAACTGCCAATAATGCTCCATCAGGCGCTGCCGCGTTGCTGGAGAGGCTGGCAAATTCCGTTATCCGTTCCAATTCGCTTTTCAGAATTTTTGACATGCCTGAATCCGAGAAGGTTTCTTCGTTCATCGGAGGTATTACTAAGAAGTCGTGGATAAAGGCAATCTGCTTGTTGGTTCTCGGACATTTGCGTAGAACTCTTCCCCTTCGTTGAATCCATTGTCTTTCGACTGTCGTGCTAGCCAAAATGAAGGCTGTGGATATTTCAGGGATATCGATACCCTCGTCCAAAACTCGCATGGCTGTCAATACTTGTATATCGCCATCGGCAAAACTGGCTATCAGACTCTGCGCTAATTCCGTCTTGGAGGTCTCTTCTTGTGTGATTTGGTGTATCCGAAGCCTGATATCATCCATGAGCATCCGATTCACTTCAATCAGTTGTTCTCTGCCTTTATCACTTGCATATACCAGAGTGTGTTTGATCCTTTTCGAATCTCGGCTCTCCAGGATTTCACGTAGAACACCAATCTTGTTCTCCGCTTGTTCAAGAACGCGCCGCCTCCGAATTAGCAATTTTTGTAGCGCCAGAGGAATATCACCGTTCTTCCCATCTCCGCTTTCGCCTAAGGTCCACCCCATGTTTTTCAACCGATCAGTTAGTTCTATCCATTGCTGGAGCTCATCTGAAGTTAGCTCGGTGGGGTGTACATAATAGTTATAAGGAACAAGGCATTTACCGATTGCTTCCTTAAGGGTAAACCGGAACACAACGTCTCCGAAGAATATTTTCAGCTGTTCAGTCCCTTCTTCGTCATATTGTCTTATTGGCGTTGCCGACAAACCCATCCTGTAATCGAAACGAGTTGGTGGATTACCAAGAAAACGCGGGGTACCCAAGTCGTGCACTTCATCCGCGATGAGCATGGAGACACCTGAGAAACGACTCAGTTCGTCCTGAAATCTTGCGTCGCATAAGAAATCGTGAGTTACCACAAGACATTCTACCTTAGAAAGACCCAACCTGAGATTCCTCACCGTTCGTCTCACGGAAGCCAACTTCTCTGCCTTCCCAGCCTGGTCTCCCGGTAATATGGCATTCAGCCCGAACTTTCTTGCTTCTTTAGCCCATTGAGAAACTAGTGGCAGGTACGGGGCTGCAATCACTAGTAATAAGGGGCTAGCCGGGTCAAACAGCTTCCTAGCCGCAATTAGGGATGTCACCGTCTTACCAGACCCGGTGGCCATCTCAAGAATTCCTTTATGTCCAGCCTGTTCCCAAGCGATGACTGCTTGGCCTTGATGTGCAAAATCACCTTTTTCGTATATCAGACCCTGCGGAATCTCAAAGCCCCTGCTATTGGTCGGACTGCCGGCAACTATGACCTCAGACGAACCGACTAAACCATGAGAATGATCAACTGACCAGGCTTGTGCAAAGTCTTCAACATTTGGTATACGCTGAGGCAAGAAATCTTGAACGATTCGTCTCTTGAAAGCTTCGGGAGGATCATAGGTTCGCATGAAGCTGGGCTTCCTGTTATGCCAGGTGGCTTCGAATTCGTCCCGCAGACGTTGAACAACTTTCTGTTCCTCTCCGCTTAACCATGACCGGGAGACACTTACTTGCTCAACGTTGGTGATAAAACCACTGCGTGTGAGGTTGTTGGACCCATGTACAGCAATCCAGGTGTTTCCATCTGAAAAAAGGCGAATCTTAGGGTGAAATAAGCCATTCTTGACCAAGACCAGCTTAATTGACATTCGTCCCGCAGAGATCAGGTAAGCGAGACATTCGAGAGTATGCTTGACCAACGCACTTTCGCTGACCTCATGACTACCGTACAAGTCCTCGAGTCGCCTGGCTAGAAGTTCGGCGGGCGTCTCAGAACCATCTCTAATTGCGGTTTGGTCTTCTATGGACAGATATGGACTGGATAGAAGTCTCATCTTTCCTTCAGGGTGTAATATGAATTCGGCTAATCCGGGAGCCATTTCCCTCAAGGCTGAACTATGAAAGAACCCGGTCATGCAATCATAGGTGTTTGACGTTCGCAAACACGGAATGATGACTTCGCCCAATAGATTGTCTTCAGGCAATATGTACAACGGGGCAAAGTCCGGAAGTGTCTCAAAGCTCATTTACTTACGCTCCTGGGCGTGTTTAATGAGTTAACCACTTTCTCCTCCTAAAGTGTACAAATCAAGCATGGTTGTGGGTATGTATCATCTTCGAAGATGTCTACCAATCGTCCTCCGTTTGCCTTATCTGTGCCTACTCTCTTTTCGTGTTCAGCCTTGATCGCGGCTATCCTCTCGGGACGGGCCAGTTCTTCCAAGCTCTCCCGATCTGACCAGGTAAAACGCTTCCCAGACGTTTCATCGACCTTCTCATATTTGGTTGCTAATTCATATAACTTAGGATGCCTTTCGAGTAATCCGACCCACTCTATCTTTTGCTGGAAAAAACAGAAATAGCATCCCGACCTGGAACGCCAACTCCGATATGAAGGTTCACCGATTCCGGACTCCTGTAATATCCGCCTTACGTCTGAATAGCAGATACCATCTTCCTTAAAGGGAAACACAGGTTTTATGTTTGGTTTTGTTGATACGTATCCTTCTCTGTCTTCGTCAGCGCGAATACCAACGTAGTTGACTACTGCGGAGTCCCCAACGTAGAATTCAAACGGCCGCAACTTAAGATGCTTCGTGCACCAGCGCATCCTTGCAGACGGCAGGTATCCCCTGTAAACGCTAAGCCAGTGGTCAAAGCCGCGGCCGTCATGTTTCAAAACCATTATTCGTTTGCCGAGCACAGCCTCTAAACGGCCTAAGTAATCATAAGTCTCTGGCAATTCTTTCTCAGTATCGCAAAAGACATACTCGAGGTCAGGAACCTTGTTACGCATGTAGATTGCCAATGCAGCGCTGTCCTTGCCCCCGGAAACGGAGAGAATATGACGTGTTCGCATGTTGGGCATACCTCCACCTCCTTTTCGATTAGCTATTTTCTTGTCTGGACTCGGACTCAGCTATGAGATTCTTTGCCGATTCCATAAATGCGGCCAATAATAGGCGCCGATTTACTGTGGTCCCTGCTTGCTCCAATATTTTGACTGCCCGCTGAATCTCATCTCGCTCAGCACTCGAATATCTCACGAGGCGACTTGTTACCTCTCCTCTATTGTTGCTTATTGATAACTGCAATCCTTCCTCTCCTTCGTCTAGGACGTCAGACACGTGCAGTACAGATTCTGCCGCATGGATAAGCGAACGAAGATGAGGGATCAGCCGGGTAAAAGCCTCCTCATCAGATTTACCCCATTGACTTGGAGGTTGCCCAACAACGCCGGCAGCTAATGACTCCAAGTATTCGGTCTCGGCGAGATGTCCGTCTTTCGCTCGGACAATCAATGTTCTTAGTTTCGAATCTGTTGCAGCGTCGGATATCTTCGTGGCCCGAGCAACAAGCTTGGTGGTCCAATTCTGCTCGTCAGAAACTTCGAAAATATCTAAGATTCCTTGTTTGACTCGATGCAGGAGACTTGGGTAACAGTTAGCCAACGACGCCATTGCTCCATTCAGCGCATCGAAGAATACTTCCGTATTCTTTCGGGCATTGGTATCGTTATCGGACGCATTTGCCTGGAATGGTTGGCATCCCAATGCCGTTGGCAGGTCGACAAACAATAATTTTTCCGGGCTCTTCGCTCTGAGAATGACTTCGCGAACCTCAATAGCCTGGCGGGGCAGATCAGACGTTATTAATGTGTATTTGGGCAGAAAACGCATTCTAGCATATAATGCCCTCACCACCGGCAACACACCTTCCTCAACGCGAAAACCGCGAGCAAATCGTTTAATTACGGTAGACCGCTCTCCTGCAAGTTCAAACTGATTTATGGAGAAGCTGGCTGGCTTACGCATCAGCCTCTCCATTGCAGGTACGGTTAACTCCGGAATAAACGCTCCATCTTCGTACAAGGCCATAGTGTTCTTATTGGCGATTAGACACGCACATAGTAAAACTGGTGCAAAACCGTCTGCAACCCCAAATGGCGACCTCGTTATTTCATCAAACAAATCGACGACAGGTTTTGGTTTGAAGTCTTTAGGTGTTGCGGATTGGATGATATGGTCCCACACCCTTTGAAGGCCGAGATCCGTGTCGTTGGGTCGAACAAACGCCCATCTCCCATTGCCAATATCCGTGTGCATTCCACTAGTCAAGAGCAGAGATTCATAGATACTTCTTTGGGGCGGATACCCGATTATTCCAAGTCCCGGTTGGTCTGTCGACGATAGCATTGCTTCAACGAGATTACGTCTTGCCGCCGCAGCCGAGGAAGACAACTCCCGACGGTTTATCAACTCGTTCTTTACGACTGGAGCATATGGAAATGTTACATCACAAGCCTCTGACAAGAGTGAAGCGAAGGCTTTGGATGAAAGGTTCGATAGTTCTAATCCGTGCCAAAACACTTCAACGTGTTTCGATCCAGGAGAAAAGACCTTGCTCCATTCCGCGCGAAAAGCTGTTTCGGCTTCAACACGTCGCTCGCTTAGTTCTTGACGAGCAACCCTGTCGCCTTCCAGTTCCGGAGTATTTCGTTTGATCCATTCGAGAGCGACCACATCTCGAGCTGTCTCCACCAATTCGTCACTTGATTTGCCGACAAGAACAATCACGGAAGGATTATTTACCCCGCGAGCAGCTGTCTGGGCAAGCTCGCACTCCTCCTCACTTTCGACCAAACATTGTATGACTCGGCCATCGGCTTCGGTCTTTGCAGACATCGCCACTGGTAAAGTCGCGGCCGAGGCTGGCTGCACAGAGAAGAATCTCAGCATGCCAGTGCGAAACGAATGTTTCCGAGCCATCAAGGGTGGTGCTGGACACAATTCGGCTGCTACGGTTAAAGCTACTGAATGCGGTGGTAAAGCCTGATAAGCGTCAGAAATACGTTCACCAATATCTACGTCGCTGCCTTCCCAAAGTCTATATGCATTCCTGAATCTCCTGAATACAATCAGCCTTTTTGATTCGAGATCCTTAATAATTCTATCTAGCTTTTGTCTTCTGGTAGCTGAGGCCTCTTGTATTAGTTCTAATGACTCTCTTGATGGGGATACGTGTGAACTTTCCCCGATTAGCCCCATCAAACCAATGGTTTTTACCACGTTAAGTTCTTCTGGTGCTACATCCCCCAAACGGGACATGGCATCTTCAATTTCAGTCCATTGTCGGACCATCTGAGGATTTGGAGATCCAGCTAGGAGGGTATGCGAAACGTAATCATACAAGTCGCTTGGTCTGAAGAAGGGTGGTATTCTTGCGTTAAAAACTTGTTTGCGAGACCAATCTTGAAGCGAGAATGGCTCATCTGCTGAAAGGAACGAAAACAACGACCGCTCGTTTTGGCCTAGCCGCCGGAACGTAGCTGGTAGCATTACCAACGTGACTGGATGTAATGGATATGAAGCAATGCATGTTTCCTCGAAATCGTTTTCAGAGCCTCTCGGAGCTAGTTTAGAGCAGGCAGCCGCTGTGCTTCGAACGCTGGCATTGCCAACAACCTTGAAGTTAGTTGAGCTACTAAGTGCCGCGGCTACCAGTTGAAGGCTGTCTGAGTCATTCATCAAGCATGGAACGTCGAAGAAACGCTGCTGGACTCTGGTCCATTCCCGTTGATGGCGTCTTCCCAAACGGGTCGCGTACTGGGAAAATTCTTGGTGAAGTATGGTTATAAACCATAAAGGATGGTCGTTACTTCGCGAAGCAAACTCTGCCATCTCCTGTAGTATGTGTATATCACTTTCTGCGGGCTCCAGCGCAGCGTGCTCAAGCAACTTACCAAGTTCATCGACGATTACCACGACGCCGAGAAGATTTTCCTCTTCGACCGCGAGTTTCGCGAGGTCCTCGAACAGCTCGACAATCATTCGGGTGTCAATTTCGTCCACGGAAACTCTATGGCGACGAAGCAGTCTGCCAAATAGCTTTTGCCTCCCGCTCATTTCGAGTGAGCGTTTTAGTCCGTGCATAAGACAGGTAGAAATACTTTCCCTTGAACCTGTTGCTAGGACAGTTACATATCCTTCGCCCAAAGCAGGGACTAAGACGTGACCAATTTCTCCTAACCTCTCTGTCTCTTCGCTTCGAGATCCGTTTAGCGAAGCCTTATCTAGTAACCTAGCAAAGTACAAAGCCAAGGCTGATTTACCCGACCCATATGGTCCCGTGATGCATTGGGCACGGTATGTCGAATCAGAGCATCCCCGAGCTAGCAGGGTAAGTGCTGAGAGACACCCACCGGTTAGCAAGAAGCCCTGCGTCGCATCCCTGCTGTAGAAATCCCGCTCAAGATGAACTGAACGCAAGAACCTAGTATTAAGCGAAACCAATTCAGTCATCGACAGTTCATTTCTGCCCATAGTACTTCTCCAGGAAAGGCATAGGGTCAGTTTTGGCCCCTTCCCTGACAACACGCCGCACTAGCGCGGTATCTTCAAAGATCATTCTTCCAGCCGTGACATCTGCGAGTTTATCAAGGTAACTAAGGACAGAGTCTTGGTCTAGTTTGAAAGCAAGGGAAGGGCTGCCTTCTCTCGCCATTATTTCTCGAAAATCAAGAGTCTTTCCCTTATTGTCAGTGGAATCCCAAAACTCTAAGAGGGCATAAGCAAAAATAGAAGCAGGCAGAGATGGTTTGGGGCCGACTCGAAACCTCATCCGGTCACTATCAGGCTCTTGAATAAGGATACCTAAGCCGGCTAAGGGACAGTCAATAGAGTCGTTCAATTGCCGCCCGGGATTTGAATTGGACATATACGTATGAACGAAGCAATCAATATCGCGCTTAATTGTAGAAAGTGAGACATCAACCCAGCCAATTAGCTGAAGCTCTCTAGCCAATGACTCAACCATCAGGGGTCTCGTGAACGCATACTCTCTAAAACGGTGGAATGCCCAATACCACGTTGCTGCGCGCGTGCCGGAACTTGTCAATTTCCAGTGGAGTAACCAAAGACTTGCATCATCCTCCAGAAATGGGTCCCAACCAGCATCCGCAAATAACCTTCTTCCTAGCGATGTTACTTGCAGATGCCCAACTCCGACCTCTCGATTTTCCGTGACCATCGCCGTTGCAAGGCACCAGTGGCGAATAGATTTAACCATGTTCTTACCCACACCCAACCGGATGATGGCTTCGTCACGTTGGAAAATGTTGGAAGTGGTTTGTACGGCATCTACACCTTTTTTCAGCCATCCGAAACGAAACGGAAATGTCTCATGACCAGCGAATGATTTGCCAAAAGGTAAGTCGCTCAGAGAACTTTCTTTTACTGACGGCGATACTACAGTTTGTGGCTTCGTTCTTTCTTGCTTTGAATATCTCGATTCCGATGTTGCCATCTCGGTTACTTATTCTCCCCGTGTTTTCTAAGAGACCAATCTAGGATTCTCCATCTCCTCTGTTGCCTTTTGGAAAGCCATATCATGTTCAAAGCCTTGGCGTCGGTATTTGACTATGAGTTCGATTTTCCTCATTTCCTTTTTGGAATAATCTCGTACTCTCCGGTTCTTCAAAACAACCCACTTGGGTTTGATGTAGCCTTTTGTTTCAAACCATCTTATCTCGTCCGGCAGAATACCTAGCTGTTTTGCGACCTCGGTAATCCTCACTTGCTTTTGTCCTATTCGTGTGTTAATTCACTAACTTACCCATTAATATACACCTGAAAACAAGCCATGTAAAGGTTGCACGGTCACCCAATGATGCAAAGTGAAAGGCTTCCAGACATAACAAAAAAAGGGAGCTGAGGTGGCTAACCTCAGCTCCCTTATCAGGATTACGTTTTCTATTGTTGACAAGCAGGCATTTCAAACGCTTTTTTGATGGCCTTTTCTATCCCCAGCCGGTGCTTATCGTCTGGTGGGTTTCGCCAGCCAACGATGTCTCCAGAGAAGTCGTCTATGGCCACGGCCGCCCATATCTCGAAGGCATCGTGGACCACGAACCAGCTTCCCGATGTGGCTGTGGGTATGCGGGTGACGGTGAACTTGCTCCCATCTACGTCGATGGCTTCCTGTTCGACAGTTACTTCTTTAGGCATAGTTATCCCTCCTTTCAGGGCATGGTTAGCCCTATGAATTTGGTTGCGGGAATGTAACCCTGGCACTCAGCCGTGATATGACGGAGTGCCAGGGTTCAGTGGTTAATACTCGTCAGGGAAGAGGATGGTGGTGGCGCTCCGGTCGGCCTCGGTGATTATCCAGATGGTCGCTATCCCATTCTTGGGGAAGCGGTCATCGTTGTAGGCCGACAGCAGGCGGGTTCCCTGTTTGAGCGCCTGGTCGTTGGTCTGTTTATCCTCGTCATCCACTTCTCCCCAGTCCCCCTTGACGTGGCGATTGAGGGATTTCTGGACGAACTTGGCGAAGTCGGGGTTCTGGCACGCCAGGTCATAAACCCCTCTTGTGGCCATAATCTGTCCGGTACTGAAAGCTGGATTGATTACGAACAACGTATCTATGGTTATCAC
>JACPPQ010000066.1 GCA_016190925.1 Chloroflexota bacterium
CTTCGGATGCCCCCCAGCTTGCTGGGGGGTACGTCACTCCCCGCGAAGCTTGTCCCGTACTCCGATACGGGAGCGGGGAATCTACTTTATGGTTATTAGACCCTCCGCCTTCGCGGAGGGTGACAGTTCCGCGGAAGGCTCTATTAGTACAATGCAAAGTCCACGTCTACAATGTATAATAAAAAGGGATAATATGTATTCACTGAGGAACAAATAGATGACCATACAGGATTCAATTCCGGCTCGCACGGATAAAGAGCTTACTTATCGGAACGACATCAGGAACATCGCCATCGTGGCGCATGTCGACCACGGCAAGACCACCCTTGTCGATGCCCTGCTAAAACAGAGCCACGTCTTCCGTGATAACCAGGCTGTGGGCGAACAGATAATGGACCAGAACGCCCTTGAACGTGAAAAGGGTATCACCATCCTGGCCAAGAACACCGCCGTGGTTTACAAGGGGGTCAAAATCAATATCATCGATACCCCCGGACACGCCGATTTCAGTGGCGAGGTGGAGCGGGTCATCAACATGGCCGACGGCTGCCTGCTGGTAGTAGACTCGGTGGATGGCCCCATGCCGCACACCAAGTTCGTGCTGCGCCACGCATTGGAGAAGGGAATCAAGCCTATCGTTGTTATCAACAAGATAGACCGGAAGGATGCTCGTCTTCCCGAAGTGCTGAGCGCTACCCAGGACCTGTTCCTCGAGCTGGCAACCAGGGAAGACCAGCTTGATTTCAGCGTGCTCTATGCCAGCGCCAAAGAAGGAATCGCCGTGACCGAGCCGGGCATGGTAGGTAAGGACATCAGTCCTCTCTTCGAGGCCATTCTGAAGCAGGTGCCGCCCCCGGCAATAGAGACCGGACCGTTCCAGATGCTGGTATCCAACCTGGACTACGATACTCATAAGGGCAAGATAGCCATCGGCAGAATCCACAGGGGCAAGGTGTCTCCCCACGACCTGGTGACTGCCCTGCACGGAGATGGGAGCGCCACCCAGCATGAAATAGGCCAGGTGTTCACCTACCTGGGACTCAAGAAAAACGAGGTGGAGGAAGCCAGCGCGGGCGACATCGTGGCGGTGACCGGCGTAGGCGAGGTCTCCATCGGGGACACCATTGCCAGCCAGGAGACGCCGGAGGCTTTGCCCAGGATAGAAATCAGCGAGCCTACGGTGAAGATGACCTTCGCGGTCAATACCTCGCCGTTTGCCGGTAGGGAGGGGCGTTTCTGCACCACCCGCCAGATACGGAAGAGATTGTACGACGAGCTGGAGAAAAACCTCAGCCTGCGGGTACAGGACACCGACTCGCCGGACACCTTCCTGATTTCGGGGAGGGGAGAACTGCACCTCGCCATCCTCATCGAGACCATGCGCCGCGAGGGATACGAGTTCGAGATTTCCAAGCCGGAAGCTATTACCAAAAGAATAGACGGCAAACTGATGGAGCCGGTTGAGGCGCTCACTATCGATACCAGGGAGGAATTCATCGGAGTGATAAGCGAGTCGCTGAGCAAACGACAGGCGCGACTCACCAACATGCGCAACGACGGCAGTGGCAACGTGCGCCTGGAATACCATATTCCTACCAAGGGTCTTATCGGCTTCAGGGGTGATTTGCTGACGGCCACCCGCGGCAACGGCATCATGAGCACCGAGTTCCTGGGCTACGAACCTTGGCACGGGGATTTGACTTCCGCGCGCAGCGGGGTGCTGGTGGCGGCAGAGGAAGGGACAGCGGTGAGCTACGGCCTGGCCAACGCCCAGGAGCGGGGCATAATGTTCATCGAGCCGGGCACAGAGGTCTACGGGGGTATGATTGTGGGGCTTACCAACCGCCAGCAGGACATACCCATCAACGTCTGCAAGGAGAAGAAGAAGACCAACGTGCGCATGTCCGTAGCCGAAATTGCCATCAAGCTGGACCCACCCATGATTCTGAGCCTGGAGCAGGCCATCGACTTCATCAACAAGGATGAGCTTGTGGAGGTGACTCCGAAGCACATCAGGCTGCGGAAGAAAATCCTGGACCACCAGATGCGGTTGCGCCAGATAGCCAACGAGCGGCGGGCGCAGGAAGCCAAGGTATAAGCAGCCGTAAAGGATGTTATTATTCCCCTGTTCAGTGAGTAAATAAGATTCATGAAGTTCAGCGAACTGGTCAGACTTCTTGAGCGAAACGGATTTGAGCTTATCAAAGAAAAGGGCTCTGTCCGTTATTACGGCAAAGAGGGTTTGAATAAACTGATTCGTGTAGACTATCATGGTTCCAGGGAAATTCCCACAGGCACGTGTGACGCAATTTTGAAGGCAGCCGGTTTGAGGGGGAAAGGAGAGAAATAATATGATAGATTTGCGATATTCTCTGGTAATAGAAGCAACCGAAGACCCCGCATTCTTTACTTTCTATTCGCCAGACTTAGAGGGTTTTACCGGTGTGGGTAACTCAGTGGAGGACTGCCTGTATAAGGCAAAGTGGGGAATGGAGGAGCATATTGCCTCGCTTAAGGAGCGCCGACTGCCAGTCACCAAATCCAATCCTAACCCGACCATCACGATTAAGAACGCCACACCAGCGGGAGTCGGCTAGGAGAGCAGTATGGCCACGAGCAGATCAGAATCCCTTGATTGGCGATGCCCTGCTTGCAATATTGGTACCAACTCCGAAGGGGTAGCCTTTAGTAGCGCAAGAGCTGTCAGTCTCCACATCGCTGGAAAGATTAAAACAGGTGACTCGACACACAGACAGTGGGCTGTTGGAAGAGTGGGAGATAATATTCAGACTCTTAGGTACGAAACGATTAATACCCTAGCAGCGGAAATTGAACCGAGTATAATAGAAGCCAGACAAATCATAGAAGAACTCATACTCCGAAGTATTGAAGAGCGAGATGCAAATGAAGAGCCTAACGTCCTAGCCTATAGATACATCAGAAATATTGAAGTCCCTTTACATAAGTGCATACGTCAAACGTTGGTTGATGGATATGGGGCAAACGAAGATGAATGGTGGGTGAAAGGTATACCTTTGGCGATAAGACGGGACTGTGCAAATAGAAAAGAGGAGAGCACCCCTAGAGAAGAGCCATATCACTACACCTATCTCATCGACCTTAAGACGATAATAGAGAAGAATCGAACACTTTTTGAAAATCGTTTGCGCACTGTTAACAAACAAACAAATCATCAAAGAGAGTTCCTTGATGGTATAGGAAAATGCAACGATATTAGGAATAGAGTTATGCACACTATGCATGAAATCTCTGATGATGACCTGTCTTTTCTTAAGCAATTTTGCTCGCTGGTAAAACAGTTTTCAGAGGATTTATAGTATTCCTGGAATTAGTTCGTTCTGGATTTGTCAGTGTGCATTCATCATTTTAGACTCACAAAAACGTACGCATGAAATGGCAGACATCCCAATATTTGTGCAATCGTGTGTAGGAAGCCCACCTCTACCCTACCACATTGACCACCCCACAC
>JACPPQ010000071.1 GCA_016190925.1 Chloroflexota bacterium
ATTTGTTTAGGATTTGGTGCTTAGGATTTAGTATTTAAACTGTACAGAAGGAGCACGTAATGCCTGAAGAGAAAAAGCTCGACCTGAAGGCCTTTCCATCGATAGATATGTCCATACCTCTGCGCTACTGCAAACCGGAAGTAACCGCCGACCCCTTCAAATTCTACGAGTTCCAGGTAATGGCCCGGACTACCTTTGCTGGCGTTGCCAAAAAACAGGGTCTTAAGCCCGGCGAGGAATGGAAGGTGATGTCGGCCTTCAACAGAAAGTCGCTGGATGACATGCTGGCAGAGATGGATGAGATTGGAGTGGAACGCTGCGTAATGTCCGCCATCAAGCTCTGGTCGCGGCGCGACAATGCCCTGGCCATGGACTACAAGGTAGAAGACATCGCCGAGATAGTTAAGAGGAGCAACGGCAAAGTCATCGGCGGCGCCGGCTACAACCCTTTACGTATACAGGAAAGCCTGGAAGATATAGAGAAGGCGGTCAAAGAGTACGGGTTCAAGTATGTCTGGTTCCATCCCATCAGCTTTGGACTCGCGCCAAACGATAAGAAGTGCTATCCCCTGTACGCCAAGGCCGTCGAGTTGGGAATCCCGGTGGGCTACCAATCGGGGCATTCTGCGGAACCGCTTCCCAGTGAACCGGGCCACCCGATGTATGCCGATGAGGTTGTCCTTGATTTTCCCGAGCTTACGCTCATCCTAACCCACACCGGCTGGCCGTGGATAGAGGAGTGGTGCTCCATGGTGTGGAAACATCCCAACGTCTACGGGGCGATAAACGCCTACTTCCCCTCGTCCCTCGACCCAGCCCTGGTCAAGTTTATCGATAGCTCCAGGGGGCGAAACAAAGTGGTCTGCGGCTCGCACGGGTTCGGCATGACGCGTTTCAAGAAGGAATTTCTCGAGCTGCCCATCAGCGATGAAACCAAGAAGGCAGTCCTCAGAGACAACGCCATCAAGGCTTTCAAACTATGATGCCTGGATGTGAGTTTAGTTATGACTAGTTGCGCCTTTGAGGAGTTGTTTCGAGAGGGCAGCATCGGCCTGTTGCAACTCAAAAACCGACTGGTGATGGGGCCTATGGGGACCGACCTCTCGGATGAAAAGGGACTCGTTACCCGGAAATTGATAGATTACTACCAGGCCAGGGCCAGGGGTGGTGTCGGGCTAATAATCGTGCAGGCGGCGCTCGTCTCGCCTGAAGGACGGGTGAACCGGCACCAGCTTACAATATTCGACGATGAAACGATACCGGGACTGACGGAGCTGGCGCAGACCATACACGCGAGCGGCGCAAAGGCGGCCATCCAGCTGGGTCACGGCGGAAGGCTATGCCGTTCATCAATCAGCGGATTTCAACCTGTGGCGCCTTCCGCTATTCAGCTTCGCGGCTACGATACTCCGAGAGACCTGTCCGTAGATGAAATCCGCGAACTGGTGAACCGGTACGTCAGAGCGGCAGAGCGGGCCAGAGCGGCAGGTTTTGACGGCCTGGAAATACACGCATCCGGGCGCTACCTGGTGTGCTCCTTTCTCTCGGCCTCTTCAAACAGGCGGGAAGACAGCTATGGCGGTCCTCTGGAGAACAGGGCCAGGTTTCTCCTCGAAATCATCAAATCCATCAAAGAGAGACTGGGCAGCGACTTCTCTGTATGGTACCGGGCCTGCGTTGAGGAAATCGGTGTTGAGAACGGCATTACCCTGGAGGAAGCCAAAGCGGTTGCCCGGATGGCGGAAAACGCGGGCATCGATGCAATCGATGTACATGCCTCCGGGCCGTGGTCCCGCGCCGTGCCTCCCATGGGGTCTCAATGGGGTGTGCTGTTGCCCTACGCGGCGGAAATGAAGAAAACGGTAAGCATCCCGGTTATGGCCGGTATCAGGATGACACCCGCACTGGGAGAAAAGGCTATTGTCGATAAATCCCTGGACTTCGTTGTGCTGGGCAGGGCATTGATTGCGGACCCTTCTCTTCCCATGAAGATTGAAGAAGGTCATGAAGATGCCGTGCGACCGTGCATCGCCTGCATGCATTGTATCGACCAGACCATGTCAGGCGGAGAATTAAGGTGCACCGTCAACGCCGAGGTTGGCAGAGAACGCGAATATGTCGTTCTTCCGGCAAAGCGCAAAAAACGCGTGGCGGTCATAGGTGGAGGGCCAGCCGGATTGGAGGCAGCCAGGGTGCTGGCCTTGAGGGGTCATGACGTGTCACTCATAGAGAAAACGGAGGAGCTGGGCGGCAAGATGATAATTGCATCCAGACCGCCCGGCAAGGAAGAACTGAACGGTTTTACGGAGTACCTTTTGCGGGAAATCAACAGGCTGGGCGTGAAGGTAGTCCTTCAACAGGAGACTTATCCTGCCAGTACCAGTTTAGAGGGGTTTGACGCAGCAGTTATCGCAACGGGCTCGAACCCTCTCAGGCCGCCGCTTAAAGGAATAGAAGGGGACAACATATTGTCGGCTGAGGATGCTCTTACCGAAGCTGTCTCTCTGGGCAGCAAGATAGCCGTAATAGGCGGAGGTCTGGTGGGATGTGAAACGGCGATGTTTCTGGCTTCTCAAGGAAAGAAAGTCATTATAGTAGAGATGCAGGAAAAGCTGGCTCTCGATGTGGCGCCAATCTCCAGAAAACTACTGCTCGATAAGTTGTCCTCTTATGACATCGCCACGTTTACAGGCGAGAAAGCAATCGAGATAACCCCTCACGGCCTGGTGGTGGGCAATCAAGCCGGGGAAAAGCGGACTATAACGGTCGATAATGTTGTACTCGCTGTCGGGTACAAATCGGAGAACGCGCTGTATCAGGCCTTGCAGGAAAGCATCCCCGAGGTATATCTTGCCGGAGACAGCCTGAAGCCGTGCCGTATTGTGAATGCCGTGGAAGACGGCCACCGCATCGGCGTGATGATATAAAAGAATAACCGTATGCACAATCAGACATACGACCGGAACCAATTTAAGCAATAAGCTTTCAGCTATTAGCTGTCAGTCCTCCCCCATTCCTCCCCGAAGCTGACCGCTGATTGTTGAATGCTGATAGCTAAAATAAGGAGGTCAGGATGCCGGCTATAACTTACGAGAAAAAGGGCAAAACGGCTATTATTACTCTGAACCGTCCGGAGTCTTATAACGCCATAAACTCGGAGATTTGGAAAGGGCTGCTCGAGTACTGGCTCGCTGTCAGGGACGACCCCGAAGTCTGGACACTGATTGTCACCGGCGCGGGGGAGAAGGCTTTCTGCGCCGGTGTCGACCTTAAGGAGACGGCGGAGCGCAAGGCGCAGGCAGACACGGAGGGCCGCCCCTTTGTTTCGGCCATGCCGGAGGTCACTCCCATGAAAGGAATGGACCTACCCAAGCCGGTCATTGCCGCCATCAACGGCATTGCCGCCGGCGGCGGCCTGGAGCTGGCGCTGGCCTGCGACATCCGCATCGCCGCCGAACATGCTCGACTGGGCCTGCCGGAGGTGGCACGAGGACTAATACCGGCGGCCGGAGGAACGCAGCGCATACCCCGCTTGATTCCTTTCGGCCTGGCGCTGGAAATGCTCATGACCGGCGATTTTATCAATGCGCAGGAGGCTTATCGGGTTTGCCTGGTCAACAGGGTTGTTCCAGCAGACCAGTTATTGCCTTCCGCGCTGGCGCTGGCGGATAAGATAAACCAGAACGGGCCTTTGGCTGTGCGCGCTGTCAAAGAGGCAGCTTACCGTGGTATGCAGATGCCTCTCGCCGAAGGACTGTACATGGAAGCCCTGATGCTCGGCCGCGTGCGCCAGAGTGAAGATGCATGGGAAGGCCCGAGGGCTTTCGCCGAGAAAAGGAAGCCTTTGTTCAAGGGAAGATAGGGTGGTATAATGTCCAATCGACAAAACAAATTGAAAGGGGATAGCAATCATGATGCCTTTTGATTTTAATGATAAGCAGAAGAAGCTTCGGCAGCGTATCAGGGACTTGACTGAGCAGAAAATCGCTCCGGGGAGCCAGGAACGCGAGGAGACTCGAAAATTCCCCTGGGACATGGAGAAACTCCTGCGAGATGAAGGATTTCTCTATATGCCACTTCCACGAAAATACGGCGGGGAAGAAGCCAGCCTTCTTGACCTCTGTATCGTGACGGAGGAGATTTCGCGTTGGTGCAACAATACCGCCGTTTTGATGGTCTATTTTGCCAATGCTTCCTTTGTTCTGTCCCGCTTCTGTAACCGTGAGCAGCAGGAAAAGTATTACCCCATGCTGAGGCAGGAAAAAATTATACCCGCGCTTACTCTTACCGAAGATTCGGGCGGCTCCGACCTCGGTTCAATGCTCACTGAAGCAAAATTTGTTGGAAATGAGTACGTTATCAATGGCACCAAACGTTTCATCAGTAGCGCCGATGTATCCTCTCTGTTTACCATCTTCGCAAAGACTGACCCCTCCCAGCAGCACCGGGGGATAAGCGCATTCTTGTTCCACCGCAACCTCAATGGGAAAACGCCCGGCCTCCGCATAAAGAGAGAGAAGTTGATGGGCATGCATTCCAGCGATGCCTGCGAGATGCAACTCAAAGGTGTGCGGGTGCCAAGAGAAAATCTCATCGGCGCGGAGAACCAGGGATTTAAAATCGCTATGAAGGCGGTGGACTATTCCCGCCCGCTAGTTGCCGCTCGCGCGGTGGGCACGGCGCAGGGCGCTCTGGATTGCGCTCTGAGCTATGCTAAAGAACGGCAGGCTTTCGGCCAGAAAATAGTCGATTTTCAGGGCATCCAGTTCATGCTGGCGGATATGGCTACTCAGGTGGAAGCTGCGCGGCGGTTGACCTATATGGCTGCCTCCTATTACGAACATAATAGCAGCGATGCCACCATTTACTCTTCCATGGCCAAGCTGTTTGCCGCAGATGTTGCCATGAAGGTAACCACGGACGCCGTGCAGATACTCGGTGGACGCGGCGTGACCAGGGACTACCCAGTGCAGCGGTTGATGATAGATGCCAAAATCCAGCAAATAGTTGAGGGCACAAACCAGATACAGCGCATGATTATTGGACGGCGGCTTTGAAGTCAAATAGCAGTGCTAAAATCTGGAGGCGCTCATGATTATCGATTCTCATGTCCATCTGCTGGCGCAGGATTGGTTGGGAGAAGGCTTCTGGAACGGCTTTGTGTGGCTAGTATCCAGGGTATCGGGGCGTGACGAAGAAAGAATCAGGAAAATCCTGCCCTCCATGTGGGACCCGCAGGCAGAAAGCCTCTTCAGGGACATGGCCGAAGCTGGAATAGATTCGAGCGTCATATTCCCTATCGATTATGGACTCACACCGAGTGTCGGTGAAGCTGCTGTGCCGATTGCGGACATCAACAAAGCCTATGCCAGCCTGGCAAGGGCGTATCCCGACCGTTTGGTGGCCTTGGTGGGTGTCGACCCGCGCCGCAAAGAAGCGCCGTCACTGGTTGAGACAGCAGTAAGGGACTGGGGCATGCGCGGCCTGAAACTTCACCCGGGGGCGGACTTCTCGCCCTCGGACGAGGCGGCATATCCGTTGTATGAGCTCGTGGCACAGCACAATCTTCCGGTTGTTACCCATACCGGACCTGTAGGACAGCCGCTATACAGCCGGTATGCTCAGCCAATCCATCTGGACAAGGCGGCGGCGGATTTTCCGCAGGTAAACTTTATTGCGGCCCACATGGGCTACGGCTGGTATCACGAGGCAGTAGCCATAGCCTCTGCCAAGCCCAATATTTACCTCGATTTTGCCGGTTGGCAACTTGAGGCAGTACGTAATCCCGGCGAATTCTTCTCTGCGTTGAGATTCGTCCTCGATAAGCTGGGAAAAGACAGAGTCCTCTTTGGTAGTGATTGGCCGTTCTTCCGGCGTGTGATGGGACATGACAAATGGCAGACGCTGGTTAAGGAACTGCCGCGGCACGGGCAGGAGGCTGGCCTTCGTTTCACCGAGGATGAGGTAAAAGCTATGACTGGCGAGAATGCCAAAAGGTTGTTCGGCTTGAAATAGAAAATAACCCTTTGTCATTCCCGTCCGCCTGAGGCGGAGGAATCCAGCGGGGATGGTAAGGATGGGCGACGGGTGGTGTCTAAGGCTAATTTTCATACTTTGTGGGGTTCCCCGTAAAGCGGGCATGGAAGCTTAAAATTAGGAAGGTGGCAGGATATGCCAGCTAATCTGAGACTCGATGGCAGGGTAGCCGTAATTACCGGTGGTGGCACCGGCATAGGGCGGGCAATCTCCCTTGCTCTGGCAAAGGCCGGGGCTGATATCGTGGTCAGCGCACGGCGTCTTCAACCTCTAGAGGATGTGGCTGACGAAATTACCCGGCTGGGTCGCAAAGCAATGACCGTCTCCTGCGACGTGACAAAATCCGAAGAAGTTGATTCGATGGTGGGTAGAGTGCTATTGGAGTTCGGACACGCGGATATAATGGTCAACAATGCCGGCGTGGTCAAGGAACACGAGCCGAAACCCATGTGGGAAATAACCGACGACGAATGGCGGTTGGGCATCGATACGAATCTCACCAGCGCTTTCTACTGTTGCCGCGCTCTGTCGAAACACATGATTAATAGAAAAAGCGGTGTGGTTATAAACCTTGCCTCCGATACGGCTATCAGGGCAATGGCCGGCAGGTTTATGTACACCGTTGGCAAGGCGGGTATTATCAACTTAACCCAGGCGCTAGCAATCACCTGGGTCGACTTTGGCATCAGGGTCAATTGCATTACTCTGGGCATGTTCCGTACCTGGCGGTCAGGTGAAGAATATGAACGGTCGGCAAGGGTCATACCTGTCGGGAAAGTGGGGGAGCCTGAAGACGTAGGACCAATGGCTGTCTATCTCGCCTCGGATGCTAGTTCTTATATCACCGGTCAGGTGTTCATCATAGATGGCGGCACACTAGCAGCGGGATACGCTCCATCAAACTACCAGCCCGTTATTCCGTTGCAGGATTGAGATCATGACTCAGATGAGGGGGTATGAGATTACTTCGCCTCCGCCTACGGCGGATGGTCTCGCTAAGTCCTTTTGAAATCTTGAATTTTGACTTCTGATTTGAACCTTTTGCCAGGAGTAAGTTTATGACGGAAGATTTTGACCTCAGCGGCAGGGTAGCACTGGTTGTGGGTGCTGGAGAAAGCTGGCTCTGGGCGCTTGCTGCGTCTTTGCTTGAAGCGGGGGCAGCAGTCATGGCGGTAAAATCTGGCAAAACGGATACATCTTCGATTAAAGAGATGGCGAAGAAGTCAGAAGGAAAGCTTCAGGTCACAGATGTCGCGACTTTAGATTACATAACGTTATCTCGCGTGGTGGAAGATGGGATATCTCGCTTTGGTAAAATTGACATACTGGTGAACAGCTTGAACGTCAGGTTTGCCAGACCCGTACTTGAGGTGTCCGATGTGGAATGGGAAAGAGTCATGGCCGTAAACCTGCGCGGACTGTTTGATGCCTGCCGCGCGGCTGGAAAGCACATGATTGAGAAAGGTTATGGCAAAATTATCAACGTCACCTCTTGCCTGGGTGAGCGCGGTATGGCTAACAGCTCGGTCTATTGCGCTGCCGCCGGAGGTGTCCTCCAGCTTACCCGTGCCCTGGCGCTAGAATGGGCTAAAAGGGGCATTACGGTCAATGCCATAGAGCTTGGCTGGCTGCTGGGCCAGTCCGAAACGCCCGATGAGCGGATAACGAGGTTTCTGCCACTGAGACGCTACGGCACACCGGACGATTTCACCCCGCTCGTGGTTTACCTGGCTTCTCCGGCTTCAGACTACATTACCGGGCAGGCGTACCGCGTCGATGGGGGTGTAATGAGCCGTGTCTAACCAGCGCACGGCGAGTTGACGGTTTACGCCTTTTCCAGAACGCTCCCTGTTCTGTCGGCTGTCAGTTTCCTGGCATAAGTAACCACAGCTCTTCCAAGTTCCGCAGCCATCTCTACAGCATACTTGTCCTCGTCCTTGATGGCTCCCGGCTTTGTGCTCTGGCAAAATCCGGCTACCCCGGCATGAGTCAGCACCATACGGTGCATCAGCAGAAAGAAATTCAGTACCTCCAGTGCTGTCTGGACACCCCGCCTCCTCCCTGTCACAATAGAGCCTCCAGGTTTGCCCATGAGTAAGGAAACTTTATCGCTGTGAACGAATACCTCGTCCTCCTCTTTCATCCTTATAAGACAGCGGCTTCTTTCCAGGAACGCCTGGCAAATTGAACTGACACTGCTGATATGCGTTGGGCTGCCTATTATTAACCCGTCGGCGGCTTCAAGCTTTTGGTAGATTTCCTGCATGTCATCCTTGATGTGGCATTTGTATGTTTTGAAACAGGTCCAGCATCCATCACATGGTGTAATGTCCTTTTCTCTAAGTAGTATTAGCTCTGTTTCAGCGCCTTCCTGCTCCGCGCTCCTCAAGGCCTCTTTAAGCAGTAGGGTTGAGTTGCCGTTTTTCCTCGGACTTCCCGCGATTCCCAGAATCTTCATTCCAGTCTCCCCCGAAAGAATTTGATACCTAGAGTGTAGCGTTAATTCCGGTCAAATGCAACGTGTATCGAACCACCAAGTCGGAGGATGGTTTTGAAATATCCTCAGAGATTGCCGTTGACAGATAGTTCATTTGAATGCTACGATATTATCGTATGGCGTTATCGTATAACGATAAAGTGTTCAGGAACCTCTTTCTGGGCTTTGTTCGTTTGCATGTTCTCTACCATGCTTCAAAGGAGCCGGTTTTTGGATTGAGTTTGATTAAGGAACTGGAGAGACATGGCTATGGAATGAGTCCAGGCACGCTTTACCCGATTTTGCACCAGATGGAGAATAACGGTTTTTTGCTTTCTGAAAAAGCCGTCATCAATGGTAAGATGCGCAAATACTACCGCATTACCGCAGAAGGTAAAAAGGCCCTCTCTGAGTCCTACGAAAAAATTAAAGAGCTGTCCAGCGAAATCAACGAATAAGGGAGTCTATTAGTGGAATATATTGTGATATCGATAACCGCCCTCTTTGTCTCTTCTCTAACACTCTTTTCCGGTTTCGGTCTGGGGACAGTGCTCATGCCGGCATTTGCCCTCTTTTTCCCGATACCTGTTGCGGTGGCTGCCACTGCTGTGGTACACCTGGCTAATAACATCTTCAAGTTAGCCCTCGTAGGGCGCAATGCCGACCGCGGAGTGGTTCTTCGCTTTGCCGTTACCGCCGCTCTGGCGGCTATCCTCGGTGCGTGGCTGCTGGGACGGCTATCTTTCATACCTGCTATCACTTCCTATCAAATCGGTGAGCGAACATTTGATGTGACCCTGGTCAAGCTGGTTATTGGCGTATTGATAATAGGTTTTGCCCTGTTCGACCTTGTACCGAAGCTGCAAAGATTAGCTTTTGACCGGAAATACCTGCCGCTGGGAGGCATATTATCAGGCTTTTTCGGTGGGCTATCGGGCAACCAGGGTGCCCTCCGTTCCGCTTTTCTGATAAAGAGCGACTTGGACGCCAGGGCGTTTGTCGGCACCAACGCGGTTTGCGCGTTTACGGTCGATATCGTCCGTCTTATTGTTTACAGCGCTACCTTTTATAGCGCCAGTGTTGCCGTGCTCAGTGGTGACATTTGGGTACTGGTGTTGCTTGGTATCTTGTTTGCGTTCATCGGGTCGTTTGTGGGCTCTCGACTTGTGAAGAAAGTCACGTTACGCACTGTGCAGCATATCGTCGGTGTCATGCTGGCGATTGTCGGAGTGGGATTGGCGGCGGGGCTGCTATGACGAATGCGCCGCGCAAGAACGCCGTTTGCAACATCTGTACGCTAAAGCTGGTGACTATTGCCTACAGGCGTGCTGCCTGGTTCCGCCTGCTGCGGGAGCCTCTGAAGCTGGGTATGCGTTGCCTGTCACATATTCATCATATCAATGCCAGCGAATACGCCGTGCGCACTCCGGCCTGTTACGACTGCATAAGGTTTTACAAGCTGGCGCTGAAAGAAAAGTCAGCCCTTTTCCGCTGGCTTCATAAGGGAATTAACCCCGTATTCGATTATTGTATCGAGAAGATTGTCACAGCGGAAGAACAGCGGCAGTCCCGGGAGTATGCCCGGAAAGCTTCACAGGGGGACTTGAGCGAAGGAAAAACAAGCGACTGGATGCGCGGTATGAAAACCGGGTTTTGAAAGTTTTGCTGAAGCTGTCGCTGAATAATTCAGCCAGGATAGAAAGACGGGCGCTCTTGCAAGCGCCCGTGTATTCAGACTAACTTTGAACCAATGTTCAGGAGGCTACCTGGACAGCGGGTTCCGCTGTCCGGCAGTCAACTGGTCGGCCCAGTAGGCTGGCAGGTTCTGAACCCAACCGTTATAGACCACCGGAATCGCGAGAACGCCCTGTCCTCCCATACCGGCGTGGCCGGTCACTCTGTCGTCTGAAGCCGTCACTGAGGAAGCAACCAGGTTCACCCTGCCGGCAATCGCGGCATCTGCCGCGTTACCGTCCCCGTTCGGGTCGGGGTCTACGATGATAAGGCTGTTGGAGAACTTGCTGGTGACATAGGCGTAGTAGCCGCCACCCTGCTTCGCTCCGAACTGCACACCATGAGTGCCTGGGTCGCCTGGTAGCATTGCTACAATGGTATCCGTGCGCGTATCGATAATGGTTATGGTAGCTGTCAGCGTATTGGCCGTCACTACGAACCGGCCGTCCGGGCTGACCGGCGTCTGGATAGGCAGCCCGCCCACCGGCCCCCTGATATCGCCGTTGATGGGCGAATAGTTGGCCAGCAGGTCGATGGTCTTTACGACCGAGCCGGTAGTTACATCGATTACGGTCACGGTGCTATCGGCCAGGTTGGCTACGTAGTATTTACTTCCATCCGGCATCATGCCTGTCGCCAGCGGGTGGGAACCGGTCGGTACGATAGCCGAAATCGCATTCCTCTGAAGGTCGACGATGCTGGAGTTATCACTGAAGACATTGGGTGTCACCAGCTTTTGCCCGTCATGGCTTATCCAGTGAGCGTGTGGGTGAGTTGCCCCGATGTCAATCTTGTCTTCAATCGATACTGCTCCCGGTGACAGTTCAACCACCGACCTGTTGCTATCGGAACCGTTCAGTGTCACGTAGACCTGGTCGGTATCCGGGCGCGTCATCACGTGCGCCGGGGCATCACCAATGGAAATGCGACGGATGAGCTTGCCGGTCTCCCTGTCGAATACGGTCAGTTTGCTGTCGAACCATTCGGTCTGATAAATGACCTTCTGGTCTCGGTCGGTCCACATGTTGTGCGGGTTGTTCATGTTAATTTCGGGGAGTGACACCTTCCGTGTTACCTCCCACGTTTTGGCATCAACCTGTGTGGCTGTGCCTGGCTTGTCTTTGCCAGCAGTCAACTCGAACTCTGTGTCGACCCATACCTCTCCGATGCCAGGGATAGCAGGTTTTATGCCGGGCGCAAGCGGCAAGTCGTTGCCATAGCGCTGGTTCAAGACCGCAGGCAGGTTGACCACCGCGCCACCGGTAATGCGCACATCAACGTCAGGATAAGTGATGCGCCATGGCTTTGAAGATGTGTGGTCCTGCCAGTTGGCCGGATTTGTAGCGATGAAGAACGTCCGGAGCAGTCTGGTCGCCAGGTCGCTGCTTGTAGGCACACTCACACCATTAGTCAAAGTTATGCTATCGCCCAGGTCAAGACCTTCCGTTTGTGCATCGTCGACAATCACGGCGGCAAACATGAATGGATGAATCTTGCAGAAAAAGACATATAGTCCGGAGGTTACCAACTCAACGCTGCCGCTGCCGCTGGTCTTGTCCGTATCGAAAGGCATACCTTCTGCCCCCGTTGGGAAAACAAGGCTGGTGATAGTATGTACGGTGTTTGAATGACCGCCGAAATCTATTTTCGTACCCGGCGAGACTACTGCAAGCGATTCCGTCCCGTCTATCTCACCGGCGGTATTGCGAAACCACCGGCCGGGGTCATCCAGAAGTTCGAACCTGGCTTGCGGGTCTCCGGCGAAGGCGGGCACCGCCGCCAATGAGAACAGCAAAATTGCCGCCAGGTTAATAAAAAGGGCTTTAGGCCGGAATGTTTTCATGTGCTTTTCTCCTACATTTACTCAAGTCCATGCTCAATATATCACGCATTCTCCCGTTCATCAGTGATATATATCACATACGACTACACTTCATCACAAATCGGTCTTTCTTAGTGTGATGATGCTAATGAGGTTAAAATTCGCACGAGATATACGTAACTTTACGTAGTAAAAAAGGCAAAACAGTCATATTTGCGACAAATTAGCTTTCGAATTAAGTAGCTAACCCCCTATCAATTACGTAGATATACGAATGTTCAGAGGTTGGAGTATTTTTTACGATTAAATAAGTAAAAGTAATCCAGGGTGCTATGGGAGGCTGGTCATGGACACGAAAAATGAAGATAAGATTAAAGGCGGGAAAAAGGTCTTAGGCATTGTTCTGGCTATCTTGGCTGTGCTGGGACTTTTAGCTCCTCTAGGACTGGCGGTCTACGGTTGGCAGGACAACAACACCGCCAAAGCCGTTACTATACTCTATCGCTACGACCCTGTCAATGAGCAATGGGTTAAGAGCGAGACCGAAGAGAAAGTGCCGGATAATCCGGATGGAACTCGACCGCGCAACAGCAACACCCTAATCATTCGCATCGGTGAAAATGAGCCTGTGAAGCAAATCATTATCTTTGAGGCGCTGGTTATCCACGGAGCCAATGAGCCACTGCTGGAGATTAACGGCCATGACACTAGTGGCATCGGCGGCACGGGCAAACTCCGCATCGGGGAACTGAAGTTTGCAAAGGTGGATGCGGAAAGACTGGAAATCAAGGACACCGATGTGGTACGTGTCCAGATGGCAAACGTGGTTGCTGATGATAACGAGCTGGATATAGATGTAGATGTGGTAAATGTAGTGCGTGTCGGCCGAGGGGCTGCAAGCACACTCATAATAGGGGCTACGCGAAAAGACCTGTCCGAGCTTGCAGAGCTCGAAGCACTCTCAGATACCGATGGCAAACACATAATCCTTCCTCGAGAAACTGGCGTCCGGGTAGACCGTATCCGCATTCTGGGGCCGGATAGTAATTTTGGCTCCATCGAGCGTTTGGTCATAACGCGTAGCAGCGTCTTCGGGAAGATCGAAGTCAAAAATGTAGAGATACAGGACCTCATTTTGAGAGATGTTACGCTTGATGAAACGTAGAGGTGATTTCTCCGGTTACGTAGCTTTTACTGGATTCAGGGGGGGTTACCAATGTCAAAGTGGATATTAAGTGGCGCGCTGATTGCCCTTGTGTCATCGCTGGCTGCTGCGCCTGCTTCCAGTAATACGCTAATCATTCGCATCAATGAGAATGAGCCTGTGAAGCAAATCATCATCTTCGAGGCCCAGGTTAATCCTGGGGCAGCGGAACCACTTCTGGAGATAAACGGGCATGACGCCGGGGGTGCCGGGAAACTTCGTATCGGGGAATTGAAATTTTCAAAGGTGGATGCCAAAAGGTTGGAAATCCTGGAAACCGATGTCGTAAATCTTACCATGACAAACGTTGTCGCCCAGGATAACGAACTGAACGTAAATGTGAACGATGTGGCGGTGGTGGAGGTTAGCGGGGGAGCGGCAAGCACTCTCGTAATAGGCGCCAGAATAGAAGACATCACATCGCTCTCGAACCTTGAGGACACTAATTTAGTACCCGCTCAGCAAACGGGCGTCCGGGTAGACCGCATCCGCATTCTGGGTCCGAGCAGTGGTTTCGGCTCTATCGAGCGCATCTTCATAGTGCGCTCCAGCATCTCCGGGAAGATTGAGGTCAGAAACGCGGAGATAAGAGACCTCATCCTGAAAGATATTTCGCTGGCTGAGCCTTAAGTATTTTTTGTGATTTCGTGCCTGCAATAAATGCAACGGATTTAATACTTAGCGGTTGACTGACTTCCGCTCAGGACCTGGGTTTCACCTTTTTCTTTACGAAGTCCACTATTTCAGGGAGGCTGTCTCCCGGAACAAAAATCTCTATTACGCCCATCTTCTTCAGTTTCTTGATGTCCTCCGGAGGAATTATTCCTCCGCCGAAGACTTTTATCGACTCGACCCCTTTTTGCTCAAGCAATTCGATAACTCGCGGAAAGTGAATCATGTGAGCGCCGCATAAACTGCTTAGCCCTATACCATCAACGTCTTCTTGAATAGCCGCCTGCACTATCTGCTCCGGCGACTTTCTCAGACCGAGATAAACAACCTCAATTCCTGCATCTCGAAGCCCGGTGGCTATCAGCTTAAGCCCGTGCATATGTCCATCCAGGCCAACCTTGGCCAGCAAAACCTTTGTCTTTTTCATTCTTACCTCTTCGTGCTCTACACCCCTTGATATTCGCCAAAAACTTCCCGGAGCACGCTATATATCTCACCGATGGTAGCAAGCTCTTTGACTGCCTCAAGCACCGATGGTACCATATTCTTATCCCCTTTGGCTGCCTGCCGCACTGCCCTCAAGGCTTTGCTAACGGCCCTATTGTCTCGCTCCCTTCTCACCTGCCTTAATCTTTCAATCTGCAGCTCACGCACTCTCGGGTTCTCCCTATGTAGTCCTATAGGCTCTTCTTTTTCTGCTCGGTATTTATTTACTCCAACCTTTACCCTTTTTCTGGACCTTACTTCTTGTTTAAGAGACGCGGCCACCATCTCGTTATTATAAAATCCAGTTTCGATAGCTGCTATTGCTCCGCCTATCTTGTCTATCTTCTCAAGATACTCCCAGACTCCTTCCTCGATTTGTTTAGTCAGAGTCTCCAGATACCAGGAGCCGCCTAACGGGTCGACCACACTTGCCGCGCCGCTTTCATAAGCCACAACTTGCTGGGTCCTTAAACTGAGCCTAGCCGCTTCTTTCGATGGTATCTTTATCCCCTCATCGTGAGCAGCGCAGGTTATGTACTGTGCGCCGCCAAGAAGACCCGATAGTACTTGAAGGGTCATACGCATTAGATTATTGAGTGGTTGTTCTTTGGTCAGCTCCATGCCCTGGACAGCGCCATACAGCCTCATTTTCATAGTCTCGGGGTTCTTTGCGTGGAATCTTTCCTTCATCACCCTCGCCCATACCCTTCGCGCCGCCCTAATCTTTGCCACTCCTTCGAATACATCACAATCCAGCCCCATGTTGGCGGTAAACTGTCGACCAAATTGGTCTATATCCAACCCTCTCCTCAGTGTCCATTCTATATAAGCTATTGCATCCGCAATCATAAAAGCCACTTCTTGAATCGAGTTGCATCCCCCTTCACGGTATACCAGGCTGTTCATGCGGGCGGCATGCCAGGTGGGCAAGTATTTTGCGCACCACTCGATGAGGTCGGTAGACAGGCGCATTGATTCTTGTATTGGAAAAATGTAAGCGCCGCGGCAGGTATACTCCAGCAGGATATTGTTGCTCAGAGCAACCCCGCACTTATCTATTGGCACGCCTTGCTTTTCAGCTAAAGCCAGGAAAAGGGCCAGCCCCATCGTGCAATTCGCATGGAAAACGGCGCATACCTCGTGCAGACTGTTCAGCGGGATGCCGTTGAAAAGAATCTCCCAGTCTCTTAAAGTATTAAACGAAACACCTACCTTGCCGACTTCGCCTTCCGCTAGAGGGTCATCGGAATCAAACCCTAGCTGGCTGGGCAAATCACACACAACATATATTACTTCTGCGCCTTCCTTTATGAGGAACTTGAAGCGCTCATTAGACTCCTCCGGAAGACCGAAACCGGACCACACACGGAAAGGCCAGGGCTTAAACCGGTGCATCAGTGGTTCTATTCCTCTGGTGAAGGGATATTGCCCGGGGAAGTTGATATCTTTCAGATAGTCGAGGCCAGCCTCCTCTACGTCTAACGGGCTGTAGACCTCATCTAATGGTAGGCCTGAGCCGGTTGTAACCTCCGCATCTTTTTCCGGTTGCTTTTTCAAAGCTTCACTGAGAAGCCCGCTGCGCCAGTTCGAATACTGTTCCCTGATTTCGCCAGACGAGTTCCCCCGCTTCGGACTGTCTTTTGGCATATCGGTCTCCTTGCTGCACAGATGACATAATAAGATGTGGACGACTAGTACGGGCGTAGAATCAAGCGCTTGCTCTTAAGCAGGTATGGAGTCAACTTCTTGCGCAAACGCTTACCCTCCTCATCCTCCGCCAGGAACTTCCTCCACTGTTCATAGTGCGTAAAGTCACGGAACTCGAACATGCGGATGACCTCGTTCTGGTCGTTGCCTATCATGCTCTCCCAGGAACCGATGTGCTTGATTCCGTGCTTTTCCCAGTAAGGCAGGGATTCCCTGACCCAGAAATCATGAAATTCCTCCAGTTTCCCGGGCGCCACCTGTACCGTAATCATTTCGCAAATTGCCACGCTAAACCTCCTTTAATGTTGTACGGCAGAAGATTGACTGTCACTTGAGAAGATGGAATCCAATCCGCAGAGGGCGTGCAGCTCAATTAGCTTGCTCTCGGTTTGTGCTTTATTGTAGGTGCAAATTAGAGAAAATGTCAATGGAGCGAATCGAATAAGCATAGATTTGTTTGACAACACTCTGGAGTCGTAATAGAATAATGGCCGAACATTAGTGAATCAAGCCATCTCCCATTACAAAGATTTCCGGCATGCGCAAGGCAATCTGACTCGTTAGAACAAGGAGAAAAGAATGAATGCCGACGTAACATATCAAAAACTATTTGAGCCGGGAAGAATAGGCACTCTGAAGACCAGGAACAGACTGTATATGCCTTCGATGGCTACCAGTCTGGCCACTGCCACCGGGGAAGTCTCGGACGATACCATTGAGTGGTATGCCAGGCGCGCTAAAGGGGGTATCGGCCTGGTATGCACGGAAGCCGTCTGCTGCGCTACTGAAATAGACCCGTTCAAGAACATATCGAAGATGTTGAGAGGTGACGATATTTGCTATACACCGGGGCTGTCCGACCTCGCCGAGGCAGTACATGATAATGGCGCTAAAATCTGCATGCAAATCGGCCCCGGGCCGGGCACCAATGCCATGGGGTTGCCTTTCATCCACGGTATTAAGGCCAGAGAGCCTGTTACACGGGTCTCTTCGTCTTCGGTAGCCTCGCCTCGTTTCCAGGTTGAACCTCGCCCTCTCACCCTGGCGGAAATCAAAAGGGTGGTTGAGTTGCTGGGAGAGGCAGCAGGCATGGCTAAATCGAAGTGCTTCGATGCTGTGATGGTGCACGCTCACGGGGGCTTCCTCCTGGCCCAGTTTCTTTCCCCCTACTTTAATAAACGCACCGATAAGTACGGCGGCAATTTTGAGAACCGCATGAGAATCCTCGTAGAGGTCATCGAATGCATCAGAAAGAACACCGGGCCGGATTTTCCTGTGCTGGTGAAATATGCCGTGGATGAGTATCTCGAAGGGGGCATCACACAGGAGGAAGGAGTCAAGATAGCCCGTCATCTGGAGCGGGCCGGCGTGGCGGGTATCGAGGTCTCGCTGGGTATGTTCGGGACGCCGAAACAGGTTACCATGAGTATGTATGAGCCTGCCGGCTATATGGTGCATCTGGCCGAGGCCGTCAAGAAAGCGGTTAAAGTGCCTGTTCTTGTTGCCGGCAGGTTGAGCGACCCGGTCATCGCCGAACAGGTGCTCAGGGACGGGAAAGCTGACTTTATCGGTATGGGGCGCGGGGTCATAGCTGACCCTGACCTCCCTAACAAGGTGGCTCACGGGCGTCTGGGTGAAGTCCGTAAGTGCATCTATTGCGTGGACTGCGTGGAGAGGATACACTCGCGCAGGTCCATAAGATGCACGGTGAATCCCGTGGCCGCAAGCGAGCGCAAGCACGACACAATAAGGCCGGCGGATAAGAAGAAGAAAGTGCTGATAGTGGGAGGCGGGCCTGCCGGAATGGAGGCGGCAAGAGTAGCCGCTCTTAGGGGACATAGTGTAACCTTGTACGAAAAGGCCAAACAGCTCGGGGGGCAGCTTCTGGCGGCTTCAGCGCCTCCTCACAAAGATACGCTCGATAGCATTGTCGATTATTACACGGCAAACTTTCGAAAACTTGACAACCTGAAGGTTGTGCTGGGGAAGAAGGTTACTGCGGCCGGACTGTTATCGGAGAAACCGGACGTGGTGGTAATTGCCACCGGCGGCACGCCGCTGGCTCTTGATGTGCCTGGTATCGACGCAAAGCATGTCGTCACGGCTTTTGATGTCCTGTCGAAGAAAGCCAAGACAGGTGAGAGGGTGGTGGTGGTGGGTGGCGGCTCGGTAGGCTGCGAGACTGCAAATTTCCTGGCATCCGCCTCTGGCGGAGGTAAGAAGGTGACCGTGGTCGAGATGCTTGATAGCGTGGCAAACGAGCTCCATGCCCCGGTGAAAGCTGTATTGCTCAAACAGCTTGGCCAGCACGGAGCTACGGTCTACACCGGTCTTAGGGTGGACACGGTCACTAAAGAAGGCGTCCAGGTAATAGACAAGCAATGGCGTAAGAGAATCATCGAGGCCGATACCGTGGTGCTGGCTCTGGGAGTTAGGCCGGTGAACGCACTTGCCGGGGAATTGGAGGGCTTCGGGCAGCAGGCTCGGCCTGAATGCAAGGTCGATGAACTTTATACCATTGGAGACGCCAGGCAGCCGGGGCGAATCCGTGATGCCGTATGGAGCGGCTTCATAATGGCTTTCAACCTTTAGGTACGGAAGAGAAATTTACAATCAGACATACCGCTAATAACGAATCCCAAAGCCAATCACCCACGAATTGGTAGGGAAATAGCCATTTTTACCATATCGACGAAAAGCCTGCCCCCAACCTTGTCCCGTGCTTGACACGGGATTGATGTGGGGTCGGTATCCAGTTGGTGGTAATATTTTCATCGTTTGCGGGTCCGCCTGAGGCGGATGACAAATTGTTTTCCCTTTTTTGGCCTAAAAACGAGCGGTTCCTTTACATAAGATGTAATTCAACTATTTGTTTTGCCGTGGAAACAAATGGTTTTTTGAAGCTAAATTTTTCGTTTTGTGCGTAAATATTAAAAAAACAGGAAACAAATACCGGTAGTCGTTTCCTATCCAAGCATATTAGCACATATGTACTGTATTGTCTAGAGTTTTGTCGCCATGAGCCTGCTTTGCCCTCCGCAACTTTTGAGCTTTGACTAAAGTGGAGGCTGAGAGGGGAGGGCTAAAAGCTGATGGCTAATAGCTACCAGTTTGTCCCTTATTTTGCAGCATGTTGTATAATTAAAAGTATCACCTAAAAATTTCTTCAGGAGGTGTCAAATGGGTAACACACAGGAGAACCTTCAGGCTGCATTTGCCGGGGAAAGCCAGGCCAACCGCCGCTACCTGTTCTTCGCGGAAAAAGCCGAAAAGGAGGGACACCGCCAGCTTGCCCGGCTGTTCCGCGCCGCTGCCGAGGCGGAGACGGTGCATGCCCGCACCCATCTGGATGTCCTGGGCGGCGTCAAGGCTACCAAAGAAAACGTGCAGGCGGCGATAGGGGGAGAGAACTACGAGTTCACCAAGATGTACCCCTCTTTTATCGAGCAGGCCAAAACCGATAAGAACAAGAGGGCTGAGATAGAGATGGGCTGGGCCCAAAAAGTGGAGGAAATCCACCACGGCATGTACCAGCAGGCGCTAAAATCCCTGGAAGGAGGAAAGCCGCTCAAGGAGGAGACCTACTTTGTCTGCCAGGTTTGCGGCAACACCGTAGGCAGTGAAGCTCCTGACAAATGCCCCATCTGCGGCTCGCCGAAGAGCAGTTTCAAAAAGGTGGAATAAGAGGATTTATGCGGGGGTGGAAGGATAGCAACCCTCTTTCTGCCCTTCCCTAGACAAGTTGGTGAGTTTTACATAGCGTAACCAACTATCCGCCGTTACGTCCCAGGCAGGAACACCTTTTAACCCACCTTCTTCAGAAGTTCGAAATACCGGTCTCGGGTCATGCCCGCAGTAAATAGATTGGTGCGGATGTGAGTCACAGGGACTTTGTGCGGACTGGATTTGATAACGAGAGGGCGTTTGATACCTGGTTTTGTCATGATAATATGGTCGCCCTCTCGTCGGGCTTGCACGAATCCATCCAGTTCAAAGACCTTTATCAACTTGAGATAGTGGACGGGAACAAGCTTATTTGATGGCACTGCTCATCCGATGGACAGCAATTCTTCCACAACCGGTTTCCTATGCACCCAAGTGTCTTTGTCTCTAATGAAACTGGCCTCGGTCATTACTTCTTCGAGAGTACCCATTTTCTCGCATTCCTTAACGAATGCGCCTACCGCCTCGACAAGAGAACGCTTCGCTTCCTCAATTGTTTCGCCGAAACTGGACACATTAAGCTCAGGGCAAAGCCCTACATACAGTCCATTTTCGCGGAAAATCTCTATCCGAAAAGCCACTTTCTGCATTACTTACATCCCCGGCGCATTCCCTGCGCTACATATTGGTTTTCTGCCCCTCGTTTTCTTACTAATCGTCTTTAAATAGAATGGACCTAATGACCAAGATACAAGATACAATAACCAAACAAGCACCAATACCCAAATCCCAAATTCCAAACACACGGTAATGCGGGATGAAGTTTGCGAAATTGGTTATTGTATTTTTGAATTTGTTTGGTGCTTGGAGCTTGGTTCTTGTTATTTACGCCGCCGGCGTCTTCGGCTTTGCTTCCGGCTTCGGCGCATAAAAGATTGCCAGTTTGCCGGACACCAGCCAGTTGCGGAACTTCCCGTCCTTCAAGATACCAATCGTGTCCTTCATCATCTTATCATTGTTGGACAGGATAATAAGGACGTCCCGGTTATTGCTCTGGTCCAGGTAGATGACAGTGGCGCCTTCTTCCCTGAACACCTGCCCGATGTTTTCAATTTCGATTTTAGTGCCGTTAGCCTCTTTTTCAGTCGCCTTAGCAGGGGTATCTTTATCCCCCGGCGGGACGGGCGCAGGAGTCTCATCTTTCTTTGCCGGGGGCTTCTGTTCACTCTCGGCTTTCACCGTGACCGATATCTTGCCGTTTTTCAGGAACTTATCGACCTTGCCCGCATCCTTTAACAAGCCTACGAATACCGTATCTCCGGTCAGCGTATCAGCGTACGTGGTAACGGTGGGATTTTTGCCCTTCCCCGCCAGGAAATTCTTTAGCTCGATGCCCAGGTCGATGAGGGCCGGGTCGCTGTAGGTGATATCCACCTTATTATTCAGAAAATGGGGGAAATCTGACAGGACAAAGACCCTCTGGGAGCGGGTCAGCCAGTCGGCTACATTGGCTATCAACTTGTTGTTGTCCCAGGCAGCGTTGAAGGGCTCTCTCATAAAGGTCAGGTCGGAGAGGGCCAGGACCCTGGAGCTTTCGGTTAGTGCCAGGGGCGATAGCTTCCCCTTGGTCACTATCAGCGAAGAGAAGGTATTCTCATCCGTAAAGGCTATCCCTTTATCCGGGGAGCGAATGGAGCCGGCGGAATAGAGCGCTATTTTGGCTAAATCTTTGGTTATCTCATCGGACTGGGCGAACCGGGTGACAAAGATATTCTGAAAGTTCCCATCGTGTTCCTTCAGACTGTACAGGTAGTCATTTTCGAATATAAGCTCAAAACGGGCGGAGACGCTGTTAATCTCGCTCTGCCTGGTTGGGTCGCCGATAAGCAGCAGCTTCCCTCCCTTTTCTACGAACTCTTTTATTAACTCCACTTCACCGGGTTGGAACGCCTCCCTGGGCAAAATCACGGCAAGAGCATCGGCATAGCGGAGCTTCTCCCTCATCCTTTCCATCTGCCCTTCAAGAGCCTTTGCGCCTACCGCCCCGTTATCCTTCCTCAGGTATTCAAAGGCGAACCCCCGCGAGACAACCCGGGATAAGAGCACATTGAGTTCCACCGGCGCGAAGTCATTATCGTGAGCGGCATCAAGCACCAGGATGCCCGCCTGCTTTTTCTGCTCCTCGGCAAAAGGCGGCGATTGCGGCGCCGGGACACTGATATCGTCATAGGACGGTTTTTCAACGGCAGGCGCTTGATAGCCGCCGGAATAGAAAAAGACCCGTGCCGCGGCCACCAGAACGACCGCCACTACCACCAGTGAACTTATAAAAACAGACTTTTTCATCTTATCATCTCGGCAGGTCTGAAATGTAATAGAACATGGGCAACCTGTCTAAGGGGGGATTCAAAGCCTTCGGCTCCAGCGGGGCCGTGTTTTTCCCGAAGAATATCCCTTCATACCAGGCTGGCAAAAGGCCAAGCTTCTTGTTGATATCCACCACTTCATATCTTCTGAGGCCGGCCATGTCTGCCGCCTTCTTGACCGCATCGGAGCTTGACCCAATCTCATCAATGAGGCCGTGTCTCAGAGCTTCCATTCCAAGGTAGATGCCGCCCTTGGAAAGCTCCTCTTTGCTCAGTTTCAGCCGGTCGCCCCTTTGAGAAACCACCGCCCTGAGGAAACCCTCTTTTATCATTTCCAGCCATACAACTGCGTCCCTTCTGGGAGTGAACATCTTGAGCGGGCCGCTGCCGATAGTGTCCTCGGAGAGCTGCTCCCGCTCCGGAGGCAATGAAGACAGTACGCCGATATTGCCCACCATCGATGTAGGCTTGGCGTAGATGTAGCTGGCTGCCGCAGCGATGTAGTAGCCCCCGCTGAGGCTCCACAGATTGACATAGGCTACCACCGGCACCTTCTTCTTCAAACGCAGCACATTAAGATATACCTCTTCACTGGTGACCGCGCCCCCGCCCGGGGAATCTACCTCCAGCACCACCGCCTTGATGGCGCTGTTCGCCTCCACATACTCAATCATTTTGGCTATCTGAGGCCCATCCCACGGGTCCAGGGACGTGTCCGCGATTCTGATAATCCCCACTTGCGGCACGCCGATGAAAGTCCTGAAGACGAAATAGGCTGCAGCTATAGCTATCAGAAGCCAGAAGGGATAAGAACGAAGGCAGCGGACAATTGACCTTTTGATGGAATCGATGACCTTTCCCACTGTTCTCCTCGGCTCGACCAACGGAAACAGCCCAAGCCCGCACTGATGCGACTATTACTATTACGATATAACGGACTGCTCTCGCATGTCAAGATAACCCCTCAGCAAAGCGCTCTCCAGCAATTTGAATTTATTGCCGTCAACGCCCGGAAAATACTCTTTCTACCATTGCTGTCCAGATTAACTTAGAAATAACCATTAACCAACTAATGTAGTGTAACAATAACACCTTAACAACGTCAGTTACTCCGTACCTGATACGGAATCCAGGTGGTTGGGGATACTGGATTCCAGCCTTCGCTGGAATGACAACACGAGTGTGATGATTGTAAAGTAATCTTTGAGACACTACACTAATTACCCAGAAAATAAAGGTTTAGTTCGACTTCGCTCAGGGGCAGGCTCCCCGTATCAGGTACCCTTCGGCTTCGCTCAGGACAGGCTCGGGCAGGCTTTTGCGAAAGGGAGACGCTTGTATTTTCATACTTCGTGGGTGCGCCTGAGGCGAGTGCCACCAATAAAAGTATTTTCGTGAGAATAGTATTTTCGTAACCTGTGACAAAAGAGCTATTTTCGGGCAAATCACATCCCTGGCTGAATTTTGAGCGGGCATGGTCAGCGGAGGCCAGGGACAGGCAAAGTCACAGGGAGGGCGAAATCGCTTTTTTGAGGAGATTCGCCTCCGGAGGTACCCTGGCATTTTGACCTGGCAGCAAATTTATTCCAAAATACTACTTGACAAAGGCTAATTCATGGGGTAAAGTATCACTAGTGTTGCGCTTAACGGGGGGAGAAGGTGCGCTTTTGCACAACATAGTTCTGGTGCCGCAAGGGAAGCGCAGGTCGAATTTAGCTGCGGGTGGATTAGGATGGGGGCGAGAGCAGCTTCATCATCGCAGAAATTCTGGATTAGCAAAGCTTTACTTATGAAAAGATTTATTGTTATAGGGACGACATTGACGCTTTTGGCCATGCTGGCGCTCCCTTTCCCGGCTGATGCCGGCGGGAACGTCTCTATCGCTCGCCAGTACTCTCCGTCCGCCGACGCCGCGCAATCTACCGGTGACGGAAACGGCTTCGAGACCACCCCTGGCAATGCCTACGCTGATGGCGGCGGCTATGCCGTGGATACTGATAGCGGTGGAAACGCCAACAGCGCCGATAACAACAATGCCGATAAGCACGTCTTCTCGGGCTACGGTATCTCTATCCCCACCGGCTCTACCATTGCCGGCATCACCGTGAGGGCGGATATCGCGGTTGATGCTGTAACTGACGGAGCTCGGACCGCTATCAAACTCTCCTATGACGGGGGCACAACCTGGACCGCGGTAAAAACAAATACTTTAACGGCAACCGCCGAAACCACCTATAACTACGGCGGCAGCGCCGACACCTGGGGCCGGACGTGGACCGCCTCGGAGCTTAGCGATGCCAACTTCCGTGTGATGGTTATCAACCAGGATACTGCCAGCTCCCAGAGCCTGCGTGACTTTTCCCTGGACTGGCTTCCGGTCAGCGTCACCTTCACCGCTCCCTGGGACTCCTACCAGTCCGACTATACCACGGTCAGGGATTCCTATAATGGTAGCTATACTACGGTCTATATGAATGGCACCGGCTTTGCCGCCGCCACCTATAACGTGGCATTCTATGACGGCGGCGTCAGCGGCGGTCAGAAGGTCGCCACTGTTACGGACATCAGCCTTACAGGCGGCGAGCTGCGGACCTCTCTCTATCTGTTCGATAAAACGACAGCCACCGCGGGGACCTGGCATGCGGTAGCGCAGCCCTCCGGCAGCACTGCCTTTCCCCAGGACTACAATACCGTCACCAGCGCCCCGGATACCTATGGTCTTCTCGGTAATGACTCCTTCAGCGTGGAAGTCAGCGCCATCCCGGAGTTCCCCACCATCATCTCGGCTATTATGACGATGGCCCTGTGCGCCGTGGGCTACTGGTGGATGAAGAAAAAGAAATTAAAGTTTCAAACCGGGTAACTACTATCTCCCCTTTCGCAAAGGGGGGTTTAACCGAAAAAGACACACGGGGAGATTTATTCGTAAGAATAAAATGAACAAGCTTAAAATATTCTACGTCATAACGATAATATTACTGGGGCTTTTGCTGGTATCCACCATGTCTCGCCCTATAAACAGTGACGTCAAATACAGCGAGGTGCAGCGGCGCCAACTGGTGCAGGCGGAAGGTGAGTGGATTCTCAAGTTTGATATCCTTAACCGTGAAGGCAAGGATACAAATTACACCATCAACAGCACCGTGGGTAACCGGCCCTACGTTGAATATGTTACTATCCAGGATGCGGGGATGTACACTTACGTCCAGCATGTCCGCCCGGGCAACCCGGAGGAGAAGGGTCTCAGTTTTGCAGTCTACAAGGAGGGCGAAGGGTCCCCCTTCGAAGAGGCGACCTATAGCTTAAGATGAATACACAGCAAAAAAACAAAGGACTTGCGTTAAAGCTGGGCATACTCTGGATGGTCATCTTCCTCCTGTTTAGCTTCCAGCTTACGCTGAATAATGCCGCCGACCCGGTAAGCCTGGTAATTGTCTCTCAGGCGCCTCGGGAAGGCGAAGCTGTGACTGCTGTCTTCAAACTGAATAATCCCGCTTCCCAGTCGCTGGTGACTGCCTACCAGTTCTACGCCAACGGTGATTTAGTGGACGAGACGACTACTACTATAGCGCCGGAATCAAACAAGACCTATCAGTACACTTACAAGAACGCCCTGAAGATGGGAGAACAGGTCAATTTCTTTATTAAAACACAGTCAGAGCATGGTAACTATGAGAAGCATGCCTCTGCTCCGGCATACCCGCCCCAGGTGTGGTCGAGCTTCGTAAGCTTTGCCACGTTTTCTACAACGGTATTCAGCTCCTTATCCGTGATGGGTTCCATCAGCAGCATGGGCTTCTATCAGGGCGCTTTTGGCAGCGGAAATCTCCTTAACATAGGCGTTATTGCCGCGGTAGTCCTCCTATCGCTGCTAATTTTCCTGGAGATGAGCCGGAACGTAGTCCTGGGAAAACCGGTAGCTACTCTGGGACGTCTGAGGCTAAAGTTCTCTACCGTAACCTGGATATTGCTAATCATCTTCCTGGGTATGGTCTACACCAGGATATTGCTATTGATTGCCACCTGACCCCCCCTCTTTTTCTTCACAAATCCGTCAAATAGCCCGCAGGGGTAGGGTTGATACTGCCCTTGAGGTCATCTCCGAAACCATCTCTCATACTCCAACTTACTAATCGTCTTAAAATAGAATGGTCTTACTATTCATGCTTGAAGGGGGATTTGAAAATCCCTCTCATTCTCCCTTTACGAAAGGGAGACGATTACTTCTCACATGGCAACCCCCTTTTTCAAAGGGGGAGACCTGCGTCCAGATTATTGTGAGACACTTAGTAAGTAAACGCCCTGCGCTCTCGGCGAAGGG
>JACPPQ010000067.1 GCA_016190925.1 Chloroflexota bacterium
ATGTTCAAACAGCTCAGCAACATAAGGGTGCGGTTGGGAGTCGAGGCCACCGTTGAGGACATAGTGAAGGAAAACCCGGATACCGTAATAGTGGCTACCGGAGGAGTTCCGTGTATACCGCCTATCACCGGCATTGACAGGAGTATCGTGGTTACCGCTGTCGATGTGCTCTCAGAGAAGTCAAAGGTTGGCGAGAATGTGCTGGTGGCCGGCGGAGGCTCGGTGGGTTGCGAGACAGCCAACTGGCTGGCCAAACGGAACAAGAAAGTGACCATCGTTGAGATGCTTGATGCCGCCGGTTCAGATATAGAAGCCTGGAGCTGGATTGCGCTGCAAGCCGAACTCAAACAGGCAGGCGTAAAGATTATCACCGGAACCAGAGTCGATGCTATTACAGATGAAGGAGCGCAGGTAATCGATAAATCAGGTCGTAAATCTGTGCTTAAGGCGGACACCGTGGTGCTGGCGCTGGGCGCTAAACCGTCAAACAAACTGGCAAAGGAACTGGCAGGTAAAGTCAAAGAGCTTTACAGCATTGGTGATGCCAGAGAGGCAAAGCGAATGCGGGATGCTTTTTCCGATGGTTTCACTCTGGCCTTCAAATTGTAGGGCATGTTCGCAATCTCTGGCGCAAATCCTGCTTGCAATGAGGGTGTGGGGTTCCATCCAGGGGTTGTTGCAAAACCCATTTTGGACAAAAGTGGGGTCACAAAACCTTTTAATTTTCAGACACCCGCGGTTTGAAATGTACAGGTATTTTGCAACTAAAAACTTGTGCGCAAACAGTTACCGGGCGAACTCACATTTTGACTCTTGCAATAATATTGCTTTGTATGCTACACTCTCACCATACCTTCCCCATACGAATATCGTTGAGCCTGCTTTGTATGGTTTCAGATTATCAACAAATTGAAGGAGGAAAACGTGGCAGACAAGCTCAGCGGACAGGTAGCGGTGGTCACCGGTAGCGCCAGGGGAATCGGGAAACAGATAGCCCTCACCTTCGCTAAAAATGGCGCGGATATCGTTATCAACGATATCCTGGACATGGCAACAGCGGCAAATGAGGTCAAAAACCTGGGACGAAAGGTAATTACGGTCAAAGCCGATGTGACTCAGAAAGGTGATGTAAAGCGCCTTTTTGATACTGCCATCAGTAGTTTCGGAAAGGTAGATATACTGGTAAACAATGCCGGGGTTACCCGCCATGCCAAACTGCTTGAGCTAACGGAAGACGATTGGGACCTCGTGCTGGCTGTAAACCTGAAGGCCTTTTTCCTGTGCACACAGGCGGTAGCTCCCCATATGATAAAACAAAAATACGGGAGAATTATCAATCTAACGTCTGCGTCTCCCCTGACCAACAGGACCCATGGAGGCGCCAACTACCAGTGCTCAAAAGCGGGGGCTAATCAGTTAACCAGGGTCGCGGCCAGGGAGTTAGGCCCTCATGGCATCAACGCCAACGCCATCGCCCCGACACATCTGTTGACTGATATGACCTTTACTCGGAGGAGCCCGGAAGAAAGCGAACGGTTCTCGGCAGAAATCGTAAAAGACACACCCCTCGGCCGGCTGGCCACTGTCCAGGAGATTGCCAATGTTGCGCTTTTCCTCGCTTCCGAGGAGTCCTCATTCATTACCGGGCAGGTTATCGTTCCAGACGGGGGATGGTCATAAGGATTAACCTCCTCTGAAGAGTTGACTGTAAGACTATTGATACAAATAAAAGGTGGACAAGGGGGTGGTATTGTAGGGATATTTACAAGTAGGTCAGAGTTCTAAAAATCTGGAAGGAGGAGAAAGCCATGAAAAGAATAACGAAAATTGGATTAGCGCTGATTATGACAATCTCGGTAATAGGTTTAGGGCTGGCTGGCTGTGCTCAACCGACCACCGCTCCAGCACCGGCCCCAGCGCCGGCCCCAGCTCCCGCTGCTCCTAAACCTACCGCCGCTCCCGCTCCCGCTCCTGCGCCGGCCCCGGCACCCGCACCCGCTCCCAAACCGGCAGCGCCCAGGCAAAGACTGGACCTCAGGTGGGGAGCATCCACACCAGGCTCGGGCGGCTACCTGGTTGTGGCGGCAATCTCGGCAATGATGAAGAAATATTCCGACTGGGTAAATATATCCATGATACCTACTTCAGTGCAGACCGCTACCGCCACAATGGTGCAGCAAGGCAAGCTCGATATAACGTTTCTCAACTCCTGGTACGCTGCGGACCAGGTGCAGGGCAAGGGTTTCTGGGAGGGCAGAGCCTATGATGGAATGAGACGCCTCTGGCCTTACGCTACAATCCCGGTCAATGTTATGGCCCGCGCAGGAAGCGGCATATCCAAGGTTGAAGATTTGACCGGCAAGAAAGTGGGATTCTATGAAAAGGGCACCGGCTCTTATGTCGTAGCCACCGCCATGATGGATGCTCTGAACATCAAGCCTGCCAGGATTCTTTACCAGAGCATCGCCGATACCGGCTACAGCATCATTGATGGAAGCGTTGACGCCATAATCACCGGGCATCCCGTCACGGCTGCTGCCATGATTGAAAGGACCACCAGGACTGACCTTAAATGGATTCCTCTCGATGATAGCCACTACGCCAAAATGCAAGCCAAATATCCTGGACTTGTCGGACAGTTCATGGCGCCCGCTGGGGCGCTTAGAGGAGTCGATAAGGATACTCCCACCTTCAGCTTCTATGCGGTGTTTGTAGCAGACAAGAGGGTGCCCAACGATGCGATTTACGAGTTGACCAAGATTTCCTGGGACCACCAGAAAGAGGCTGAAGCCATCGCCGTAACTGCCGGAGAAGCTACCCAGGACTACGTGAGAGCCGATTTCCCGTATCCCATCCATGACGGAGCAATGAAATACTACAAGGAAAAAGGCTGGATTAAGTAAGAGTCTGGGCAAGCCCTCTATGGAACCCGATAGGGCATGGTTATATATGCTTGCGGTTAAGTTTGATTCTGCCCGAAGGGCTTAAGCGAAGCTGAGATTATTGCCATTCTGAAAGGCTGTAAAAAAGTGCGACTGTCATTCTGACCCTGAACTGAAAGCCCTGGTCAGGGCGAAGGGGAAGTGAGAGGGGAAGAATGACATTTCGAATAGCCTCGAAGAATCTCGTGTACGTACCTCGAATTGACTATATGGTGAGTTTAGCAAACAAGACTTTGTAAAGTCGCTTCATCTGGCAAGGTTGGGAGTTGGATGGCAGAAGTAGAGATTGGACAGGGAAAACCAGGCAGCAAACTGGACCTGGCTTTGAGTATCATCGCTGTAGGTATTGCCGTTTTTTACATATGGACCGCTCTATACGGGCAATTCGAGGCAATAGTCCAGCGTTCCCCCCTCTTCATTTCAGCCCTGGTTTTCGTTTTTCTTTTTGGCAAATCAGGCAGGGGGTGGGCCCTTGCCTATAATGCGGTGCTGGCGCTGCTATCGGTAGTCGCCGGCATTTACATAGTGTTAAGGGCGCCGGAAATCGCCGAGCGCATCGCTATCGGTACTCCCCTCGACCTCACTGTAGGTTCCATCATGATTCTGCTTGTGCTGGAAGCAGTCAGACGCACAATGGGCTTGGCTCTGCCGATTCTAGCCCTTATTTTCATCCTCTATGCCCTCTTCGGACCTATAATGCCTGGAGTGCTGCGTCATGCAGGCCTGGGGTTTGACATGGTGGTTACCTTTTCCGCTTTAGGCACTGACGGCATCTATGGCTTGCCGTTGCAGGTCGTCACCTCGGTAATTATCATGTTCATGCTTTTTTCTGCGCTCCTGCGCACAGGCGGGGCCGATGTATTTTTTACCGAGTTTCCTCATGCCCTGTTGGGTGGAACAAGAGGTGGACCAGCCAAGATGGCGGTGGTTGCCAGCAGCCTGTTTGGCTCGCTTTCCGGGAGCACTGTAGCCAATGTTACTGCCACCGGGATGATTACCATCCCCCTGATGAAATCCACAGGCTACAAGCCTGAAATGGCGGCAGCGATTGAGGCGGCGGCTTCAACCGGAGGGCAAATTATGCCTCCCATCCTGGGTGTGACTGCTTTTGTCATGGCAGATATGTTGGGAGTCTCATACTGGAGCATTGCGATTGCCGCCTTAATCCCCGCCGTTCTGTGGTATGTCGGCCTCTTCGCCGTAGTCGATTTCGAGGCCGCCAAAAGAGGCCTGAAGGGTCTACCTCGCAATATGCTGCCAAGCATAAAAAAGTCACTGGCGCAGGGATGGTTCCTCATCATTCCCATGGCTGTCTTGATATATCTGCTGGCATCGGGATGGTCGCCATCCAAGTCGGTCTTGATTTCTATCGGGATTATCATACTGGTGACGTTCTTCAGTAAAAGCATGCGTATGACCCCCAGGAAGCTGTTCTCGGGACTGTCAGAAGGTATCAAGGGTATGGCCATGATTACCGTTGTCTGCGCTCTGGCCGGGATGGTGGTCTGGCTCATCAACATGTCAGGACTGGGAATGACCATACCCTTCTTGCTGGTAGACATCTCCCGGGGAAATCAACTGGTCTTGCTTCTGCTGGCGATGATATTCTCTGTCCTTCTCAGTATGGGACTCATCACCGTGGCCGTTTACATCTTTCTGGCGGTACTGGTAGCCCCCACCCTGGTGCAGATGGGTGTGCCGCTTCTGGCCGCTCACCTTTTTATATTCTACTATGGCGCAATGGCATCCATCACTCCCCCGGTTGCCCTGGCTGCTTATGCCGGGGCCGCTATAGCCAAGTGCGACCCGATGAAGGCTGGCTGGATTTCCTGGAAAATAGCGCTTCCCATCTTTTTCGTGCCTTTCTTCTTTGTCTATCAGCCGGCTCTTATTATGCAGGGGCCTCCGGGAGAAATCGTGCTTGCGGCAGTTACTGCAATCATTGGAGTTGTCGCTTTTGCCGCTATGCTTGAGGGATATTTCTTTGAAAATGCGAATGTTCTCCAGAGGCTCCTCTTTGGCGCAGGTGGCCTCGCTCTGATTTATCCCGGCTTGGTGACGGACCTCATCGGACTTGCTGCAATAGGCATTCCGATTGTCTATCAATTCGTGCATAAAAGACGGGCAGAAGCATCTCTTGCCGTGGAAGGGCGGCACCTCGAGGGAAGCCCGGAAGCACATGACTGAGTCTGAAAATTCATCACAGCAAATCGTTAAGAAGCGGCATCGAGGTTCTGCAAGTTTCGGGGTAGAAATGGAGTTGAAACTGCCGTTCTGAGCCAGGGCGAATACTCTCGGACCTAATCGGATAGAACGCGGGCAAAACGGCCAGCCACGCCCTGTAATAATAAGGAGGTAAAAATGGTTCGTTCATTATTTCGAAAGTCTACAATTTCAGGTCTACTACTTTGCTCGATTGCCCTGTCCCTTGTCACCGCTTGTGCCTCCGGACCCGCCGGAACACGGGGACCGGCAGGAACGCAGGGACCCGCAGGAGCCCCGGGAGTTGCAGGAGTAGCGGGACCCCAGGGGCCGGCGGGGGCAGAAGCGCCTGCGCCGCAGGTGGCTATAATAGTCATAACGCCTGTATCCGTTGAGCAGGGCAAGAAGTTCAGTGTAACCGGCACAGGTTTCGAGCCAAATGGCCTGGTTACGCTGACCCTGGCCGGAGTACCCCTGGACTTGGGAAAAATCTATAAAGAGGATGTTAAAAGCAAGCTCACTGCCGGAGATGAGTTTACCTTCGAAGTTGTGGAAACCAACAAGGCCGGAGCCTTCGTTAAAGATGTCTCCGCCAGCGCCATGCTCAATGCTTTAGCAACCCTCGAGCCTGGCGTTTATGCTGTCAGGGCTAAAGACGGTAAAGGAACATCCGCCACTCATCCACTGGAGCTCATCAAGAAGAAGGCGTAGTCTTTTCTTAGTGAAAAGAACGGCTGTCTGAAAACTGGTGTTGAAGAAAGGCGTTAGGCCCTCTTAAAAACATCTCCCTTCCCTATCTCATAAGCCTGCCCTGAGTGAAGCTGAAGGGTACTGATACGGGGAGGGAGAAAAAGAGGGTAGGTCACAAAAACCTTTTTCTTCTTCGTAAAACCTCTTAAATGGACAGCCTGCGGGTGTCACTGAGGAGAAATTACCAGTTCTGCTTGATGTACACGGTGGTGGTCGGTACTTGACGATAGCCAGAACCGACACCTTTGAGATGGTGTTCAGTTTAATTGTCTGAAAGATACCTATCGATAGGCATCTTTCCTATGCGCGATGTCCAAAATGAATATCAACTTCTTCTCGGAGTTTATTGTGTAGAATACGCGGTAATTGCCGATTCGATAACGGAAAACAGAATTCAACTCACCTTTCAACCGTTTGATGTTAGCCCCAAAAAAGGGATTATTCCGCAATGCCGGATAAATATTGTCTTTGATTCTGGAATAATATTGTTTATATGCCCCGGAAGCAATCTTTTTCTGAAACGTTTGCGTCTCAGCAATCTGGAAATTACTCGATAATACGATATTTCCCTTCCTTGATGTCTTCTAATGACTGCTTAAGGTTGTTTATCAAATCCCTATCTTCAAGTATATCCTTCATCTCTTCATCTGCAATAAAACAGCTATTTTCAACGTAAGATAGGGTAGCATATTCAATAAAATTGGAAATAGTTCTTCGCTCTGAATTTGCTGCGGTTTTGATTTTATTATATGTAGAATCATCCACTCTGACAGTTATTGTCTTTGCCATATGAATTACCTCTTTATTTCAATAATATTCATTTATATTCAGTTTGTCAACACACGACGGCCAAGCTCAGAGACTTGGTAGGAAGGCAGAAATTAACTATTCTGAAAATTTCGATAAAACTCGCAAGGTGTTCACTGGGCGGTATAAGATTCGAACTTATGACCTCCTGCGTGTAAAGCAGATGCTCTAACCAGCTGAGCTAACCGCCCCTGAAAAGTGGCGCGCTTGGTGGGGCTCGAACCCACGACCTCAGCCTCCGCAGGGCTGCGCTCTAATCCAA
>JACPPQ010000069.1 GCA_016190925.1 Chloroflexota bacterium
ACTTCTCACATGGCATGAATAGTAAGACCATTCTATTTTAAGACTATTAATAAGTAAAAGGAGTGTGAAAATGGCTAAAATTTACTATGATAGTGACGCCGACCTGAATCTGCTCAAGGGCAAGACGATAGCTGTTATCGGCTATGGCAGCCAGGGGCATGCCCATGCCCAGAACCTCAGAGACAGCGGCTGCCAGGTAATCGTCGGTTTGCACGAGGGAGGCAACAGCTGGAAAGGCGCCAAAGAAGCCCATTTCAAGGTCGTTCCCGTGGCTGAAGCGGCCAAAGAAGCCCAGATTGTGATGATGCTGGTGCCTGACACCATGCAGAGGGAAGTCTACCATACATCTATCGCTAAAGAGATGACCGCAGGAAAGACGCTTATGTTCGCCCACGGTTTTAACATCCATTACGGCCAGATAGTTCCACCGGCAGACATCGATGTTTCCATGATAGCCCCAAAGTGTCCCGGCCCTATGCTGCGCCAGCTCTACACCGAGCAGAAAGGGCCTCCGGCGCTCATAGCAGTCCATCAGGACGCCTCCGGAAAGGCAACCAAGCTTGCTTTAGCCTATGCGAAGGGCATTGGGTGCAGCCGGGCCGGTGTCCTCGAAACAACTTTTGCCGAGGAAACCGAGACCGACCTCTTCGGGGAGCAGACAGTGCTCTGCGGCGGAGTCTCATCTCTGATAAAGACCGGTTTTGAAACACTGGTGGAAGCGGGGTATCAGCCGGAGATTGCCTACTTCGAGGTCTGCCACGAGCTAAAACTGATTGTAGACCTTATCTATCAGGGTGGTTTGAGCCACATGCGGCACTCGGTGAGTGATACCGCTAAGTACGGCGATTTCACCCGGGGGCCGCGTGTCATCAATGACCTGGTCAGGGAAGAGATGGAGGAAATTCTGGCTGAAATCCAGGATGGCTCATTTGCCAAGGAGTGGATTCTGGAGAACCAGGCCGGACGCCCGGTCTTTAACGCCCTCAAGCGCATGGATTCCGAGCATCTTATCGAGGAGGTAGGTGCGGAACTGCGCCAGATGATGTCCTGGCTGAAGAAGTGAAGGGGAGAAATATATGGCTAAGAAAGCACCTTCAGGGATAAATACTGCTGAAGAGGCGACTAATGTAGCGTTGAACTTCATCAAAAAACACCGGTGGTGGGCTCGACCTCTTCGAGCTATTCAAGAGAATGGCATCTGGCTGGTCGAAGTTGACGTAGGACCTGTATATGCCGCAGTCGCAAAGGTTAAAATAGACGCGAAATCAGGAGACATCCTCGAATATTCTATTCCACAATAGGACGGCCTGGATTGGAAACAAAAGAAACCAGCATAAAGCGGCATCAAAGGCAGAGTATACATTACTTTGAGAACGCGCTTAAGTTTATCGAGGCTGGCGATGCCGAAAAAGCAAGCGAGTTCCTGTGGGGAAGCATGACGCAGGCTTTGAAAGCATTAGCTGCAAGCAGGGGCATAAAGTTGAAAAGCCATAGGGATATGCGAGACTATGCGCTTGAAGTTGCGAGAGACCTTTCTGATGATAGTGTTAGACTAATTTTTGATAAAGCTCAATCTTTACATAGCAATTTTTACGAGTGTGGATTACTACTTGAAGACGTTATGATTGCAGCAAAGGATGTTAAGCTAATACTTGATAGGCTGCTTAGCCTTATCCCTCAGGAGAACTAAAATGGAACGCGTGATAATATTCGATACAACGTTAAGAGACGGGGAGCAGGCCGCCGGTGGCACGCTCAACGTCAATGAGAAGCTGGAGATAGCCCGGCAACTGGAGAAGCTCGGGGTGGATGTCATCGAGGCCGGGTTTCCTATCAGCTCTCCAGGCGACTTCGAGGCCGTAAAAACTATCGCCAGGGAAGTACGCGCTCCGGTGATTTGCGCCCTTTCTCATGCCAACCCGGAGGCCATAGACCGCGCCTGGGAGGCAGTCAAGGAGGCCAAGCGTCCGAGAATACACATCTTTCTTTCCGCCTCGGATATTCACCGCATGTACCAGTTGAAAAAGAGCCGCGAGGAGGTATTGCAGAGTTCCCGCGATATGGTAGCTTACGCAAAACGGTACACCGAGGACATCGAATTCTCTCCGATGGACGCCAGCCGGACCGAGCCGGCCTACATCTATCAAATCCTGGAAGCGGTAATCAAGGCCGGCGCTACCACGGTCAATATCCCGGACACGGTGGGCTATGCTATTCCAGAGGAGTTCGGCAACCTAATCGATGGGATATTCAAGAATGTTCCCAATATCGGCAAGTCCGTGGTCAGCGTCCACTGCCATAACGACCTGGGGCTGGCGGTGGCCAACAGCCTCGAATCGGTCAAGCGCGGAGCAAGGCAGGTAGAATGCACTGTCAACGGCATTGGCGAGAGGGCGGGCAACGCCTCTCTCGAAGAAATCGTAATGGCTATCAGGACGCGCAAAGACTTCTTTAATCTCTCCACTGGTATCAGCACCACGGAGATATATAAGTCGAGTCGCCTGGTAAGCCAGCGCACCGGCTTTCCGGTCCAGCCGAACAAGGCCATTGTGGGCGCTAACGCCTTCAGCCATGAGTCCGGCATTCATCAGGACGGCGTGATAAAGAAGGCAATCACCTATGAAATCATGGACCCGAAGAGCATAGGCATACCGGCGAGCAGCCTGGTGCTGGGCAAGCTGAGCGGACGCCACGCTTTCAAGGAGCGCCTGGCCGAGCTTGGCTACAGCCTGAGCGAGGAGGACTTTAGCCGTGCCTTCGCGGCTTTCAAGAATCTTGCCGATAAGAAGAAGGCCATAGCTGACAAAGACATCGAGTCTCTGGTTGCTGAGGAACAGCGCACTGTGTCCGAAACTTACCACATCGACCGTCTACAGGTCACCTGCGGGGATAGAGGCATACCAACAGCGGCTGTCAGGCTGGTGGCTCCCGGAGGCAAGGTGCTGGCGGATGCCGCCCTGGGGACCGGCCCGGTGGATGCCGTCTACAAGGCCATTAACCGCCTGGTGAAAGTTCCCAACAAGCTGACCGAGTTCACAGTCAACTCGGTGACTGAGGGGATAGATGCCATCGGTGAAGTGCTCGTCAGGATAGAGAGCGATGGTGTGACCTATACCGGTAGGGGTGCTGATACAGATATTATTGTTGCCAGCGCCAAGGCTTACATGAACGCCCTTAACCGCCTGCTGGCAGTGAAAAAGGCCGGGTGATTCTGATATGCCATTCGAAGCGGAAGGAATCCTGAGGCTCTTGCTGGCGGCGGCGCTGGGCGCTGCCGTGGGTTATCAACGCGAGAAAGTGGGTAAACCGGCCGGCTTCAGGACGCATTCCCTTATATCCTTTGGCGCTGCCCTGTTCACTATCGCATCCATTCAGGCATTTGGAGTCAGCGCTGACCCGTCGAGGGTGGCCGCGGGAATTGTCACCGGCATAGGTTTCCTCGGAGCCGGGGCTATCATACACCGGGAGGGCGGCATAGTGGAAGGGTTGACCACCGCCGCCACCATCTGGTCGGTGGCTGCCATTGGGCTTGCCGCCGGCACCGGTCTTTATCTTATTGCGGTGGCGGCTACTGCTATCATATTGCTCGTTCTATTTCTCCCGCACCCCATGCGCTAATTGCCGTATGATTCTCATATCAGGAAGGGAAATACTGCGATGACTTTGGCCGAAAAAATCCTTGCTGCCCATTCAGATAGAAAAAAGGTTAGCGCCGGTGAGTTTGCCAATGTCAAGGTGGACGTTATCCTCTCCAATGACATCACCGCGCCCATTGCCATAAGGGAATTCCGCAAAATCGGGGTGAAACGGGTCTTCGACCCGGCCAAAGTGGTGATGGTGCCCGACCATTTTGTGCCGAACAAGGATATCCTCTCTGCCGAGCAAACGAAGTTTATGAAAGACTTTGCCCGTGAGCAGGGCCTGGTCTATTTCGAGGTCGGACAGATGGGCATCGAGCATGTGTTGTTGCCAGAGAAGGGTATTGTTCTGCCGGGAGATGTAGTGGTCGGCGCCGATTCGCATACCTGCACCTACGGCGCTCTGGGCGCTTTTGCCACCGGCATGGGGTCGACCGACATCGCCGCCGCAATGGCCACCGGCGACATCTGGATGAAGATACCGCCCACCATCAAGTTCGTCTATCATGGCAGGCTGGGGAAATGGATTGGCGGCAAAGACCTTATCCTGCGCACTATCGGAGACATCGGCGTGGACGGCGCTCTCTATGCCGCGATGGAGTTTACCGGCGAGGCCATCGATGCCCTATCGATGGACGGACGTTTCACCATGGCTAACATGGCTATCGAGGCCGGGGGAAAAGCCGGACTCTTCCGCGTCGACCAGAAAACACTGGATTATGTCAAGTCGAGAGCCAAACGACCGTACCAGGTTTATGAACCGGACGCTGATGCTGAATATGCGCGGGTCATAGAGTATGATGTCTCCAACATGGAGCCGCAGGTCGCCCTGCCCCACTCCCCTGCCAACGTCAAACCGGTCAGCAAGGTAGGTAATATCAAGGTGGACCAGGCGGTCATCGGCAGCTGCACCAACGGGCGGCTCGAGGACCTGCAAGTGGCCGCTCAGATACTGAAAGGCAAGAAGGTGCATCCCGAAGTTCGGTGCATCATTATCCCAGGCACGCAGCAGGTATACCTCGATGCTATGGAGCAGGGACTGATAGAGCTGTTCATCAAGGCCGGCGCGGTGGTCAGCACCTCCACCTGTGGCCCGTGCCTGGGCGGTTACATGGGTATCCTGGCTGCGGGTGAGCGCTGTATCTCCACTACCAATCGGAACTTCGTAGGCAGGATGGGCAGCCCTAAATCGGAGGTATACCTGTCCGGCCCGGCGGTCGCGGCAGCCAGCGCCATAACCGGCAAAATCAGCAGTCCTGACGAGCTTGGACTATGAATGTTGGAATCGTGGTCTACTCCAACGACCCGGAGACGGTGTGGAATGCCTTCCGCTTCGGGAATTTTACCCTCGCAATGGGAGATAAGGTGAAGATGTTCCTGATTGGAAAAGGCGTTGAAGTAGAATCGGTTAATACCGAAAAGTTCAACGTACCTGAGCAGTTGAAAACATTCCTCAGCACCGGAAGCGGCCTGTTTGCCTGCGGTACCTGCCTGGAGTTGCGCAAGATGAAGCCTTCAAACATATACAAAGTGTCAACGCTTAAAGACCTGTATGAGATAATGAAGGAAAGCGATAAGATAGTGACGTTTTAATATAGCGCTTACCTTAGTGATTAACCATACCGACGAAAGTCGGTATCCACAATATGGGTTATGTCCGAACTGGATTCCGGCCTCCGCCGGAATGGAACAAGGAGTGTTACTAGCACACCAGGAGCGAACCAGATGACTAAAGCACGCAAGACTGCACATGAGAAGCTGGAAACCGGCCAGCGTGAGATTGTTGACGACCCCAAGGGCCGTGGCAAGATGCTCATTCCCAGGCCGCTTGATGTTGACGCCATGATACGCAAGGTAGGGCAAGGGAAACTGGTCACCGTTGACCAGCTCAGGGAGCGGCTGGCAAAGGATTTCAAGGCCGATTTTACCTGCCCCCTGTGCACCGGCATCTTCCTGCGGATTGCCGCCGAAGCCGCCGAGGAAGACCTGGCAAAGGGAGAAAAGCAGGTCACCCCCTACTGGCGGGTGGTCAAAGCCGACGGCAGCCTGAATGAGAAGTTCCCCGGAGGTGTGGAGTCCCAGGCAGCCCTTTTGAAAAAAGAGGGGCACACCATCGAGCCGGGCAAGGGCAAAAAGCCACCGAGGGTGAAGGGCTGGGAGAGAGCGGTGGGGGTAGCGGAAGAAGTTCCACATGACGTTCGTGGTAAGAAGGCGGAGATATGAAACGTCGAAGTATTCAAGGCTTATATTATATAACTCACGTTGAAAACATTCCATCGATTCTCAAATCGGGTATATTTTCTCACGAACGCATTGAGACTGAAAAGATACCCTTCGTGCGAATCTATGACGAAAATATTGTTTCAAATCGCCACAGTATAACCGTTCCCGATGGCCGGAATCTTTGGCATTTTGCAAATGTGTATTTTCAGCCGCGTAATCCTATGCTCTACAGAGTTGTACATGAAAAAAGCGAAGATATTATTGCAGTACTTGGACTCAGATCTGAAATACTGGAAAAGCACGATATTTATATTACCACGGGAAATGCTGCTCATTCGTTGACCAATATTCTGTATCCGATAGAAGCAATAAAAGAACTACCCACGATAATTAAAAACTCTGTTAAATTAGATTGGTGGCATGAAGAAGACGGATCAAAAAGGAAAATAATGGCTGAATGTCTCATACCCGACATGATAACACCTGATATGATTCACACCATATACGTGGCAAAAAGTAAAACACGGGCGACCATAAAGGAACTTATAAACCGAGACGACATACCAGTTGTGCTAGAACCCAACATGTTCTTTCTTCCTATCAAGCAATATCAAATCACCCCTCGTTTGGCACTCGCAGAAGGGGACTTATTCTTTTCTCGTATGCAAACGCTTACAGTAAGCGTTAACACAGTAGGAATAATGGGTAAGGGTCTCGCCTCACGTGCAAAGTACCAATTCCCAGGTGTTTATGTCTATTATCAGGACCTATGCAGAAACAAAAAATTGGTAATGGGTAAGCCCCGGTTATATAAGCGCGAGACGTCTCTTGAACACGAACTTGCCGATGAGCCAGATACACTCTCCAATTTGCACGCTGGAAAATGGTTTCTGTTATTTCCTACCAAACACCATTGGCGACAAGACGCAGATATTAAAGGTATTGAAGAAGGAATGTCATGGCTCGCCCAAAATTATAAGAAGGAGGGAATAAAATCATTAGCGCTTCCAGCGTTAGGTTGTGGGCTTGGTAACCTTGAATGGCGCAAAGTAGGCCCATTGATGTGCAAATATGTAAAGGATCTTGACATTCAGGCAGTAATCTACCTGCCTTCCGAGAAAGAGGTGAATCCTGAACAGCTAACAAAGGAATTCTTGCTCGGATGAAACACCTTGTCATAATAGAAAAAGCTGACGGTAACTATTCTGCTTATTCGCCGGACTTGCCGGGATGTATTGCCACCGGAAGCACCATTAAAGAAGCTGGTAAAAACATAAAGGAAGCCATGCGATTCCATATCGAAGGTCTGAAAGAAGACGATTTGCCCATTCCGGAGCCCACATCTTCTACAGAGTACGTTGAGGTCTAAAACTAAGAAAGTTAAAGTCGTTGCGAGGAGCAAAGCGACGAAGCAATCTCTCCCATTGAACAGGAAAGTCCAAGCGTCATGTATAGTTCACTATCTTGAGATTGCTTCGCTCGCCTGCGGCGGACTCGCAAAGACAGCTTGAGCCTTAATTCAAGATTTCACAGTCGGAGGGTTGCGTGATATTGAAAGGTAAAGTCCACAAGTACGGCGCGAATGTGAATACGGACGTCATTATTCCTGCCCGCTACCTCAACCTGTCCGAGGGGCCGGAGCTGGCGCAGCACTGCATGGAAGACATAGACGCGGACTTCACCCAGAAAGTAAAGCCCGGTGACATCATCATGGCCACCAGCAACTTCGGGTGCGGGTCATCCAGGGAGCATGCCCCGCTGGCAATCAAGTCCGCCGGGGTGTCCTGCGTCATCGCCAGGAGCTTTGCCCGCATCTTCTTCCGCAACGCCATAAACATCGGCCTGCCCCTGCTTGAATCGGAAGAGGCGGTTGACAAGACAGACAGTGGTGATACCCTTGAGGTAGATTTATCCACCGGCACCATCAGAAATACTACCAAAGGATTGACCTTCACCGCCAAGCCCTATCCGGACTTTATGTCAGACCTTATCGCGGCCGGCGGGCTGATAGGTTATACTAAGGAGAGGTTATCCAGGAGGAGAAGCTAATGCAATTTAACCTTGCGGCTGTCCTCGGCGATGGCGTTGGGCCTGAGGTAGGCAGAGAGGGAATCAAAGTCCTGCAGGCGGTGGGGAAGAAATACGGGCACGTTTTCAATATCCAGCACGGGCCTATAGGCGGGGCTGCCATTGACGCCACCAGCGTACCGTTGCCTCTGGATGTACTGAAGAACTGCAAGAACGCGGACGCCGTGCTGCTGGGGGCGGTGGGCGGCCCCAAGTGGGACAACCCCCTGGGCAAAGTGCGCCCGGAAGACGGCCTGCTGGCTCTCAGAAAAGGGCTGGGCTTGTTCGCCAATCTCAGGCCGGTCAAGGTCTTTCCCACCCTCATCGATGGCTCCAACATCAAGCCGGAAATAATAAAAGGTGTAGACCTGGTGTTTGTTCGCGAGCTTACCGGCGGCCTCTATTTTGGCCGTCCCAAGAAACAGTGGCGGACGCCCGGCGGAAGGCGAGCGGTCGATACCATGTCCTACTCCGATAAAGAAATCGAGCGCATCGTCCGGGTGGGTTTCGAGCTTGCCAGGAGACGCCGTCGAAAGTTAACCTCGGTAGACAAGGCCAATGTGCTGGAAACCTCCCGGCTGTGGCGGCAGGTGGCGACCGAGGTATCCGCCGACTACAAGGATGTCGAGCTTGACCACATGCTGGTCGATGCCTGCTCCATGAGACTTATCCAAAACCCGGCGTACTTCGATGTTATCGTCACGGAGAACACCTTCGGGGACATCCTCACCGACGAGTCTTCCATGCTGGCAGGCTCGATGGGAATGCTGCCGTCAGCCAGCCTCGCCGGAGTGCCACAGGAGGGCGTCAAGATACCCGGTGTTTATGAGCCGATACACGGGAGCGCTCCAAAACGCGCCGGCCTGAACATGGCTAACCCCATTGCCACCATCCTCAGCGTAGCCATGATGCTGCGCTATTCCCTCGGACTGCCGAAAGAAGCCCAGGCTATCGAGGATGCGGTGGACAAAGTCCTGGAAGAGGGCTACCGCACCTATGATATAATGTCCGAGGGCAAAACCAAGGTGGGGACGAAAGAGATGGGGGATTTGGTAGCAGAGAGAGTATAACCTTCAATAAAGGCTTGTAAAAAGGCAAAAACGTATTTCTCAATTTGTCATTCCAGCGAAGAGCCTGCCCCAAACTTGATGTGGGGCTGGAATCCAGGTATCTGAAGTCTGCTTTCTGGATTCCGGCTTTCGCCGGAATGACATGTTATCAGGTGGTTCTCAATTGACACAAGTACAGCTTTACGATACAACTCTACGGGACGGGGCGCAGCGGGAGGGGCTTTCTCTCTCTGTGGCGGACAAGCTCAAGATAGCGCAGAAGCTCGATGAATTAGGTATCCATTTCATCGAGGGCGGCTGGCCCGGCTCAAATCCCAAAGATATAGATTTTTTCAACAAAGCCAGGAAACTCGCTCTGCGCAACTCTACGCTGGTGGCCTTCGGCAGCACACGTCGACCAAAAGCCAGGGCTGAGACGGACACCAACATCAAAGCGCTGCTCGATGCCGGGGTGAAAGTCGTCACCATTGTCGGCAAAAGCTCTGCCTTGCAGGTCACCCAGGTGCTCGAGACAACCCTCGAGGAAAACCTGGGTATGATTACCGATTCCATCCGCTTTTTGAAGTCCAGGGGGCTGACCGTCTTTTTTGATGCCGAGCATTTCTTCGATGGCTTCAAGCACGATTCTGACTATGCTTTAGGCGTGGTAAAAGCAGCCGCGAATGCGGGCGCTGAATGTGTCATACTGTGCGATACGAACGGCGGAACACTCCCTGACAGGATAAAAGAAGCCGTAGTTGCGGTCACAAACCAGACTGGCGTTCCCCTAGGCATCCATGCCCACAATGACGGCGAGCTGGCAGTGGCTAATTCCCTGGCGGCGGTGAGCGCCGGAGCCATACAGGTACAGGGGACTATCAACGGCTACGGCGAGCGCTGCGGCAACGCCAACCTCTGCTCCATCATTCCCGCGCTGAAGCTGAAGATGGGCATAGATTGCATTACCGATGAAAATCTATCCAGGCTGACAGACGTATCAAGATATGTGAGTGAAATAGCTAACCTGCCCCCCGACCCCTTCCTGCCCTACGTGGGAGCGAGCGCTTTCAGCCACAAGGCGGGGCTACATGTCTCCGGCTTGGCAAAGTGGGCGGACAGCTACCAGCACATCGACCCGTCGCGGGTGGGAAACCGGCAGAGGGTGCTGGTCTCCGAGCTTTCGGGCAAAAGTAACATCATATACAAGGCGCAGGAGCTTGGGCTGTCTATGCCTGTGCGCGGCCCGGAGGCTCAGAAGCTGCTGGAGCAGGTCAAGCTGCTGGAAAGCCGCGGCTTTCAGTACGAGAACGCTGAGGCGTCCTTCGAGCTGCTGGTGCAGCGCGCCCAGCCGGGTTATCAGACACCCTTCGAGCTGGTGGACTTCATGGTGGTGGTCGAGACCCGGAGGCGTCCCTCCAGCGAAGAGATGCTCTCCGATGCCATGGTCAAGGTGAAAGTCGGAACCGAAGTGATGCACACTGCTGCCGGGGGAAACGGGCCGGTGGCTGCCCTCGACCAGGCGCTGCGCAAGGCTGTCCTGCAATTCTACCCCGAACTGGCGAGGGTCAAGCTGATTGATTACAAGGTGCGCATCCTAGAGGAGAGCGCCGGGACCACCGCTTCCGTCCGCGTGCTTATCGAGTCTACCGATGGCATCGACCAGTGGCGCACCGTAGGCAGTTCAACCAACATCATCGAGGCCAGCTGGCTCGCCCTGGCCGATAGCCTGGAGTACTGGCTGCTCAAGCAGAAAGCGGCCGGGAAACGCCCCGCGGTGAAATAGAAAGGCTACCCGGCCCGCAATCCTATTGTGTTTTCGGCCTCATAACCTCAAATATCATGCCGTCGAAGCCTATCTCGAAATAACAGGCTCCGGCTCCATCCCCCCATCGAGAGCTATAAACAATGTTTAGTCCCTTCCGCTTTATCTCCGCTTCCGCGCGCTCGATGTCGTCACAGGAGAACCCGAGGTGCTGCATGCCGCCTCCGGTGCTATCAAGATAACGCTGCCAGTGGGAATCGCCTTCGACAGGCTGAATAAACTCCAGCTTCACTATCCCCAATTGCACGGAGGCTATCCTCGTTTTCACACTATCGACAGGGATTTCCTTTCCCCACAGCACTCTTCTGGTTAAGACTAGCTTTGGAGACAGGAACGGTCCCATGCCCAGCGACTCGCAGATGGCGATTGACCTGTCAAGGTCTTTAACTATTACCCCTACATGGTGGATTTTCCAGCCGAACGGTCCCGGCCCTGTGCGGTCTTCGGCTTTGCGCTGGCTCGGCTCGAAGACCAGACCCTCGATGCCCGTTTCGTAATAGAAGACCCCGCGGCCCGGGCTGCGCGAACTGTAGACGATATCGAAACCCTTTTGAGCTATGTCGTTTTGCTCCTTTTCGATGTCATCGCAAAAGAATGACAGGTGCTGGATGCCGTCCCCCTTCGAATCCAGAAAACGCTTCCAATGGGAATCACCCTTGGTAGGCTGAATCAACTCAAGTTCCATCGTCCCGGCCCATACTTTCACTATTTTAGTTTGTACGCTGTCTATGGGAATGACAGGCTTCCCCCACAGGGTCTTTTGAAGATAATTCGGTTTAAAATCCAGAAAAGGTCCCATGCCCAGAGCCTTGAGCTTTTCAACGGCCTTGTCCATGTCCTTGACTATTATGCCTATCTGCCCGAACTGAGAGTATATTGTCCCTGCCATCGCGTTCCTCCTTCATTTTTGACCAATTGTTACGTTACAATCATCTTGCTAAGCGGATGCCCGAATTCTATAAATAATACCACCAATTCCGTCTGCGTCAAAGTGGACCTCTCCTGCGAGCCTCCCGCTAAACTGTCACCCTCCGCGAAGGCGGAGGGTCTAATAACGCATA
>JACPPQ010000068.1 GCA_016190925.1 Chloroflexota bacterium
GTCCCGAAGGAAGAAACAAGCCTTGATCAACGAAGACTGGGATCGGCTAGTCGAGTATTCGAAATCCAAAACGGCCCTTCGACAAGCTCAGGGCGAACGGACTCAACACCGTTCGTGGTGAGCCTGTCGAACCATGAACGGCCCTTCGACAAGCTCAGGGCGAACGGATAATTACGCAGGTATTTCGCAGGAATAGGGCGTCAAGTCGCCCGACACTAAAACGGAAGGAGAAATACAAAATGGCAGAGAAGGAAGCAAGAAGCATCGACCAGGCTACCCTTGAGATGATAGAAAAGGCATCCCAGGACGGAGCGCGGGTTGTTTTTGAACGTGCCGAGACTACCAGGGCCTGTCCTATAGGGCAGGAAGGGAGTTGTTGCAGCATCTGCGCCATGGGGCCGTGCCGCGTTATGGCGCCGAAGGGCAAAGAGGAGACCCTGGAAGAGCGGCGAAAACGGGTCGGAGTCTGCGGCGCTACCCCGGAGACCATCAGCGCGCGTAACTTCGTGCGCAAGATAGCGGCCGGAACGGCGTCCCATGGCGACCACGGACGCGTTATCGCCAACTTCTTCTTGTCGGTAGCCAAGGGAGAAGCGCCCGGATACCAGATAAAGGATGAAATGAAGCTATTGCAGCTGGCGATGGACTTCGGCATTCCCATCGGTGACCGCACCAACGAGGAAATTGCCATCGATATCGGCAAACTGATGGTGAACGAGTTCGGCAAACAGGAAGGGGAGCTACTGTTCCTGAAGCGGGCGCCGCTGAAGCGCCAGAAACTTTGGCGTGACCTGGGCGTTGCTCCCCGCGGCATCGATATCGAAGTGGCGGAGGCAATGCACCGCACCCACATGGGGACCGACCAGGACTACAAGGACCTGCTCGAATCCGGGGTAAAGGTCGCATTGGCCGACGGCTGGGGTGGCAGCATGATTGCCACTGAGCTCCAGGACATTATTTTCGGCACCCCGCAGCCGGTGCTCAGCCAGATAAACCTGGGCGTCCTCAAAGAAGACGATGTGAATATTATCATTCACGGGCACGAGCCTCAGCTGGCGGAGATGCTGGTGAGGGTGGCGCAGGACCCCGAGATGATTGAATACGCGCGCTCCAAAGGGGCAAAGGGAATCAACCTGGCCGGCATGTGCTGCACGGCCAACGAGATGCTGATGCGCCACGGCGAGCCAGTAGCCGGGAACTTCCTGCAGCAGGAACTGGCGAATGTCACCGGCGCATTGGAAGCGATGGTGGTGGATGTCCAGTGCATCATGCAAGGGCTGGTGGACACCGCCAAGTGCTATCATACCAAGATTATCACCACCGACGCCCGCGCCAAAATTCAGGGGGCTACGCACATGCTCTTCGACGAGCGTAACGCCTTTGAGTCTACCAAGGCGATTGTGCGCGCCGCCATCGACAACTACGTCAACAGGGGCAAGAATGTCCGTATCCCCAAGTACTCTTCTCCCATGGTTGCCGGATTCAGCCACGAGACCATCAACTATCTGATGGGCGGTATGTTCCGCGCTTCCTACCGTCCCCTGAACGACAACATCATCAACGGCCGCATCAGGGGCGTAGCCGGTGTAGTGGGCTGCAATAATCCCCGAACACTCCACGACGCGGGGAACCTGGAGATGGTCAAGGAGCTTATCAAAAATGATGTGCTGGTGCTCCAGACCGGGTGTATGGCCATGGCCAGCGCCAAGGCGGGGCTGATGGTTCCTGAAGCGGCTGCCAAGTATGCCGGGCCGGGACTGGCTTCTGTGTGTGAAGCTGTTGGCCTGCCGCCAGTGCTGCACCTGGGGGCATGCATCGATAACAGCCGCATCCTGATAGCGGCCACGGCCATGGTCAAAGAGGGCGGCCTGGGGGATGACATCAGCGACCTGCCGGTTGCCGGCGCTGCGCCGGAATGGATGAGCGAAAAAGCCCTCGCCATCGGTCAATACGTGGTGGGGTCCGGGATTTTCACGGTATTCGGGGTCAATTGGCCAACCGTTGGCAACAAAGAAGTGTCCGAATACCTGTTCAAAGACATGGAGTCCAGGTATGGAGGCATGTGGGCCTTCGAACCTGACCCGGTGAAGGCGGCGCAACTGATGATTGCCCATATCGACAAGAAACGCAAGGCGCTGGGCATCGACCAGGCACGCGAGAGGGTGCTCTACGATATGGCGATGAGAAGGGCGCTGGAGTCATAACGTCTTGTCCCTCATAACTTTGCGTGGAGTATAGAGTGGTCCGAAAACAGGGTGTTGAAGAGGGGCGTAAGCCCCTCTCTGGGATAGCGGTTTTCACTATCCCCTTTTTTATTGTTCTTAACCACCCTCGCCATAAACCTATTCGCTACCCCCAGAAACCGCCCAGAATTTGATTCTGGAGCGTTTCCCATTGTTAACTAAAGGCTCTTCCGATAAGATTGACCCTTGGGAGAGCCTCTTTTTTTTGTCTCGGACTGCACAATCTAAGCTGCTGTGATGCCCGACGTCACAATCTACTACTTTGTGACCCCTGCAATATATGCATAATTTTGGAGAGGCATCACTCTAAGATGTCGTGCACTTATTCTCGTAGTCCAGGAATTACGTGTATGGATTTTGTTTTTTACGTAGGTTTACGCATTGTTCGGGGGGGGGGGAGTAAAATCAAAATAGCTATATAGCATAAAAGGCAGATCTGGCGCAGCCAAGCGAACAGACGTCCCGTCGGTACAGGCACAGCCCGCACCTTTATATCGCATAATCGAACAAGATGCGATATCGAAGGCAGGGACCGAGTCTTTACAGGAGGAGGGAAAGCGGATGAACCAGATGCAAAAAGATTAGCCTCAAGTGCTTCATGTTGAAAAAGTGCGACTTAAACAAATCAAGGAGGAAACCAATGATAACATTAGTCAAGCACATAAAAGGGATTTCGTTAGCTAAGAAAGGCATCTTCTCAGTTGTTATGGTCATTGTCTTGGTTCTTAGCTTGCTCGCTACCGGCGCTGCCGCCCCCCAGAAATACAAAGGCACAATGTTCCTGACCGATGAGCCGGGCAACTGGTTCAAGAATGATGACACGGGCACGCCGGTGGCCTTTGTAAATGTGGGTGACAGGATACAGTTCGATAGGAACACGCAGACCGGCACCAAGCACACTGTGACCCTGTTAATTAAGCCAACCGGCTCCAATCTTGAGGTTGACCAGGACCACGCCGGCAACGGCAAGGTGGAAGCAGGGTTCGACCGTCCCGGTGTCTTCCTTTTCATCTGCAAGGTCCATCCTTATATGACTGGCGTTGTTGCCGTCAGGGATGCCCAGGGCAACATTCCAGATGTCACCGCTCAGGAATTACCCTTCATCGGGCACCTGGGAGCCGCCTCTCTGCCTGCAGCCACAGTGCTCAGCGTCTTAACTACCATCGCCCCTGACGATGACACTAAGGCCGCGAAGTGGGACATCATCTCGCCCGCGGAGCAAGTTATTCCGGCTGTCGCCGGGGTGGGCGAAGTCTGGATAGACACGCAGTTCGAGCGCGTTCCCGGTCAGGTGGATAGTAAGGGCTTCGCCAAACCCGGCACCATTACGGTGGTGAACGTGGACAGCTCAGCCACTCCTTTTACGGTGGAGAGAGAAATCAACGGTCTTGCTGTTAGACCTGGAGAATGGAACAACCCGCACAACATGTGGACTAATACCACGCTGGACACCGTGTACAACACCAACTGGTTCGGGCAGACGATAAATAAGATTGACCGTGCCAGTGGTAGTATCCTGAACACCATAGTTACGGGGCAGGCGCCTACTCACATCGTGACTATTCCAAACGAGGCTTCTCAGCAGTTCGGTATCCTGACCAACCCGCTCAGCGCGGAAAACGACATCGTCAAGGTTAGGAACCAGGGCGACCTCAAAGTGGTCGACCATTTCCCGACCGGCGAAGGGCGCAACCATCCACATGGCCATTGGATAACGTCTGACGGTTCCCGCATCGTCGTTCCTAATGTCTTCAAAGGCTTGGGCGTGGCTGGCTCCATTTCAATCCTCGATGCCGAAAATGGGGCGATACTGAGAGAAATTTCACACCAAACGCTGGGACTGGAATCAGCCCTGTTAGCGCCCATCGCTGCTGGAATTCAGGGCAACAACAAGGCTTACGTTTCCAACGCTGTCAGCGGTCAGGTGAGCGTAATAGACCTGAATACCCAGCAGATAATCAAGAATATCCCGGTTACTTTTAAGCCGAATGGTCAACTGGGCGGTAGCATATTGGATACCCTGCAAGTACCCATCCAGCCACCTGCCAGCCCTGACGGCAGATTTGTTGGCGTCGCCGTGCTCTCCCTGACCACAGTGGCGGGGAACCGTCCAACTGGTTCTCCAACCAGTTCCCCCGACCATGTTGCTATCATTGATACGGCTACCGACGAAGTGGTTGCTTTCCTCGGCACTGTCGCCACAGCGGGCAAAGGTGCCGGAACGCATGGGGCCAACTGGGGCGCGAAGCTGGGTGGGGGCTACTACCTGCACGTTGCCAACCAGTTCGCCAACTTTCTGACTATCATTGACCCGGACCCGAACGGAGACCTAGACGGCACTGATGCGGCAATAGTAGGGCGGATACTTCTTACTAGCGGCAGTGCTGGCGCCGGAGTGACCGATGGCGTTGGCGGACAGGGCATCAAGCCGATACCCAACATGTACAACGGCTGGATTCAGGATACCGTAGGCATTTTTGAGACCGACCCAGGTCGACTTTCAGCCGAAGTGCAGGGATGGATAGCTCAACTGACTCCACAGCAGAAGAATCCTGCTCCTTAAACAAGAGGCATTTACCGAGAGAAGGGCTGATGCTTTCAAGCATCAGCCCTTCTCTCGAAGAGGGCGCAAGCCCCTCTTAAGAAAAATAATTCTCCCTCTCTTAATCTTAAAGGGAGGGAGATTAAAGAGGGTGGGTTACCCATCTGAAAATCTTGGCGATTTCTCGCTTTTGAACACCCTCTACGTAGTAAAAAAGCGTGGGGGTTCCTTCTCGGTTCAACTCGACTTAACCCACCCCTATCCCTTTACAAACATGGCTCTAGAAACATCCCAATTGGCACTGGACTATCTTGATTTTTTGCTTTGAGACTGCGTCGCCGACACGGCGGGGAGTGACATTGAGGTCTTTTGCTACCTTGAACGCCATCGCACAGGGAAGGTAGCCTTCCACCAGGGACGACTTTATCCTGTCTGCCAGCGGTGCTTCCACTGTTACGCTATCGAGGTCTTCATGGGTGGCTTTCTTCACCTGGAAACAACCGAGTTGGCAATCAACAAACCTTATTTTCAGCCTGTTGGCCGCATCGCCAACGTTTTTCCGCCCGACCTTGAATTCTTTGGCTACCTTGAACGCTGTCGCACATGGCACTTTATTATCCACCGCAGAGGCTCTCAGTTTCTCTTCCAGACTTTCCATTCCGTCTCTCCTCTCACGATTCAGGCTTGAGCACTATCTCAAAGGGGCACTGTATGGCATGGGAAGGACAGAGCGCCTCGCATTCAGCGCAGTAGCTGCACGCATCCGGCCTGACTATGGCCACTTTGCCTCCCACCAGTTCAACCGCGCCGGTGGGACAACGTGTGACGCAGTCCCCGCACCCGGTGCATTTCTCCTCGTCTATTTCGGGTATTGCCGCTTTCATTCAAACCGCCTCCCACAATCTCCCGTCCTATTCATTTTCTAATTTTAGCCGCTCCCTCAAAGCTTGAATACGACTTTTGTCAGAAACCTAAAGCATCTGCCTCAGTTTTTCCGGGGAGACCACCGCGATGCGCTGGCCCTCAATCTTGATAGCCCCCTCTTTCTCCAGGTTCTTGAGCGCCCTGCCGATGACGTCCCGGACTGAGCCAACCCTGGCGGCCATCTCGTCCTGGGTCAACCGCCGTATGGGTGCGGGTCCACCCTCGACCACCGCCATCTCCAGCAGGAGCTTTGCCAGCCGGCTGACCACCCGGCGGAAGGAGAGGTCCTCAACCATTATGGTGAGGTGTCGCAGGCGCGCTGCCAGCGGCTTGATGATAGCCATTGCCGCCGGACAGTCGGCTACCAGAGAAAGCAGCGTCTCCCCGGGAATGATGTAGACCGTTGAAGGCTCAATGGCGGCCGCGCTGGCCGGGTTGGGGCCTCCGTCAAGAACAGGAACGTCGTTGAAGCTCTCGCCCTGCCTGGCGATGAATAGCACCTGTTCTCTTCCTTCCGGCGAGCTTTTGAAAATGCTTACCTGCCCGGACTTGACCAGGTACAGTCCCTGGCACGGTTCGCCCTCGACGAAAAGGATTTCACCTTTGGCAAAAGAGCGTTCAACCAGCCCGCTCTCTATTCTCCTTATCTCCTCGTCGCCCAGGCCGGCGAAGTATGGAATCGAGCGCAAATTAACCTGTAAAGGCATTTTGTCCCTCTTAATCAGCCCAGTTTGGAACCTGTGTTCAACTTAAGGGCAACATCTTCAAGCGAACGAGGTAGCACTGTGTAGCGAGAATAGAAGTGAACCTTGCAGGCCATTCGGATTTGGGTCAGGACGGTTTGAGGTTCACTTTAGTTTTCTTCTCCTCTTGCGGGAAAGACGTAAAGCCTGCCCCGTACCTTGATACGGGGGTGAGGGGCAAGAAACATATTTTTCACCCTCATCCTCACCTTCTCCCCTCAAGGGAGAAGGGATACCATCGGACAGGCTGCGATTCCCTCTGGTGTTGGCTTGCCGGTCTACTGTATCGAGGAGCGCCGTTGCTTCGGACAAAATGGCGGATTACTTTAACAGACCCTTGGTAAACTCGTCCAGGGTTATTGCGGCCATAGTCATGGGTTGAAGTGTGCCCCTTGCGCCCAGTTCGATCGCTACCCTGGATACCGCTTGAATGCTCGGAGCCTCCAGAATGTTCACGAAGTCGTACGGTCCCAGGACGGCATACTGAGATAGTATCTTCACTCCCATGGCTTCAACTTCTTTATTGACTTCCTTAATCCTCTCCGGATTTTCCTTTACTCTTTTTCTTCCTTCGTCCGTGAGAGTGGTGAGCATAACGAAGATGGACATCGATTTACCTCCTCATGAAATTTGTTGCAGTATGCGTAGAACACAAGCACCTTTGGTGGAAGATGCCGGGATTTGCTTTGACTCAAGCTTTAATCTAGCACTCAAGAGGAACGAAGTCAATATTTAATACAAGGATTGACGCGGCACTTTTCCCATGCCCCTGATGGGAGCACAACATCAAGCAGAATGTAGCTTCTGCAGCACCTGCCGCAAATCCGGAGAAGGCTCTGAGGTGAACTCAACGTATCGGCCTGTGGACGGCAGGCGAAACTTGATACGGTATGCGTGGAGGAACTGTCGTGACACAAGAGCGGACTTCGCTCCATAAGTGCTATCACCCACTACCGGATATCCGATGGCGGAGAGGTGGACTCGTATCTGGTGGGTACGCCCGGTCTCCGGCTTGACCTCAAGCAAGGTGTAGTTGTCAAGGTACTCCTTTACGCGATACTCAGTACGAGCTTCCCTGCCTTTTGAAACTATCGCCATGCGCTTGCGGTGCGCAGGGTCACGCCCGATAGGCGCTTCAATGACTCCGGTCTCCGGCGTAAGGTGTCCCCGGACCAACACAAGGTAAATCTTCGACACTTGGCGCGACTTGAACTGGCTCATGAGGTTGGCCTGAGCCTGGTTGTTTTTAGCTACCAGCATCACCCCTGAGGTATCTTTGTCTAGCCGGTGCACGATTCCCGGTCGTCGTCCGGAGTCGCCAGTGGACGTGAGGGTAGGCAGGTGATGAAGGATGGCGTTGACCAGCGTATGTTCCGGATGTCCGGGCGCAGGATGGACTGTCAGTCCCGCCGGCTTATTTATTACCAGAACATCATCGTCTTCATAAATGATGTCCAGCGGGATAGGCTCAGGCGTTAGCAGGGAGGGTTCGAGCGGAGGTACCTGAATCGTGATTCTGTCGCCAATATTGAGCCTGGTGCTGGCTTTAGCCCTTTCCTCGTTCACGGTGACAAGCCCATCGGCAATGAGCTTCTGGGCGCGGGTGCGGGAAAGTCCCGGGCAGCTCTCGAACAGGTACTTATCGAGACGAGCACCTTGCTTCTCAGCAACCAGGTGGTAGACTTTGATGTTATTCATCAAGGAGCCTTCCGCGCCGGCGGCATCAGTCTTGTTCTGATTTAGCCAGAGAAATGAGGGAGAGGGCAAAGAGGATGGTACCGATGACCACGGCGGAATCGGCTAAATTGAATGCCGGCCACCAACCCCAATCGATAAAGTCGGTGACGTAGCGCAGCCTTATGCGGTCAATGAGGTTGCCTATGGTACCCCCCAGGATAAGACTCAGAGCAATTCTTCCCATTGTCCCATCGGAAAAGGGGGGCCGCCGGTAGTAGCGCATCGCAAAGACCAGTACCACTATGGCACCGAGAATAGACACCACGGTCAGGGCGTACGTCTGGTTCTGAAACAGGCCAAAGGCAGCTCCGGTATTACGGATATGGGTAATGCGCGGGTAGCCGGTCTCGGGTATGGACTGCCCTACAGCAAGGGTAAACTGAATCCAGAGCTTGCTAAGTTGGTCGGCTGCTACCACCAGCAACATTACCAGGAAGAAACTTATGTTCCGCCGCCAGCCGTCAGAGGGATTATTTTCCTTTTGCATTCTTCGTTTGCTTGGCCTTGCACTCCAGGCAGAGACTTGCCTGGGGGAGCGCCTCCAGCCGGGCGGGCGGTATAGGCTGTCCGCAGA
>JACPPQ010000070.1 GCA_016190925.1 Chloroflexota bacterium
ATATTGTCTAGCGACTTTTGTCGCCTGTTTATCCTGAGCCTGCTTGCCCTTCGTAGCCTCAGCGTAGTAGGGCTTGCCCTTCGTAGCCTCAGCGTAGTAGGGCTTGCCCTCCGCAGCCGGAATCCGGAGAGGCGGGGTAGGCAATAACCCGGCTTTAACCTTTAAGCTTTGTTTTGACTTAGCAAAAATTGCATTACTTGCTTCCTTTCGAAACAGTGCTTATGCTATAAAGTAGATAATCATATTATAGGAGTGGTGCAGTCTCATGAATCTGTTTTTCATCGTAATACTTGTCGCCCTTATCCTGGACTTTGTGCTCGGCCTGGCTGCGAGCCTGCTGAACCTGAAAGCCCTCAAGCTCGAAGTGCCTGCCGCTCTCGATGGGATATACAAGGAGGATGAATACCGGAAATCACAGGAATACCTCCGCGTGCGCACGCGTTTCGGCTTGGTGGGAAGTATCTTCAATCTGGCGCTGTTACTGGCTTTCTGGTTTTCGGGAGGCTTCAACTTCTTCGACCAGATTGTCAGGGGGTGGGGTTTCCCTCCGATTGTGAACGGCCTTCTCTATATCGGCATCCTGGCGTTAGCCTACAGCCTCATCGAGCTCCCCTTCAGCCTCTACGGCACCTTTGTTATTGAGGAGCGCTTCGGCTTCAACAGGACTACCCGGCGCACCTTTGTTTTAGACCACGTCAAAGGGCTTGGCCTGGCCCTGGTACTGGGAGGGCCGCTTCTGGCGGGTGTCCTGGCCTTGTTCCAGTATGCCGGGCCTTATGCCTGGCTTTATGCCTGGGGAGGAGTCACGGTAGTCTCTCTGGCTATCCAGTACATAGCCCCCACATGGATAATGCCCCTCTTTAACAAGTTCACCCCAATGGAACAGGGAGAACTAAGAGACGCCATCCTGGGATACGCCAAATCAGTGGACTTTCCGATAAAGAACATTTTCGTGATGGACGGTTCCAGGCGCTCTACCAAGTCTAACGCCTTCTTCACCGGGTTCGGCCGCAACAGACGCATCGCGCTCTTCGATACCCTGATAGCCAAACACACGGTCCCTGAGATGGTGGCGGTACTTGCCCACGAAATCGGGCACTACAAGAAAAAGCATATCCTTAGAGGAACTATCATCGGCATTCTGCATACCGGTGTGCTTTTGTTCCTGCTATCCATCTTCCTCGATAGCCCGGGGCTATACCAGGCATTCTATATGGCACAGCCCTCTATTTATGCAGGGTTACTGTTCTTCGGCCTGCTCTATACACCGCTGGAGATGGTGCTCTCGATACTGATGCATATCATCTCCCGCAAGCACGAGTATGAAGCCGACCTATTTGCCGTCTCGACCATTGAAGAGCAGCGGAGTCTCACCGATGCGCTGAAAAAGCTCTACGCCACCAACCTCTCAAACCTCACACCCCATCCTTTCTATGTTTTCCTGAGCTATTCCCATCCGCCTCTTCTTCAGAGGGTGCAGGCAATCCGCAGGGTGAAAAGCAAGGCGAAGGTTTCCGGAGGATAGAACGATATGCAGGCCTTAGAAATCGCCACCAGAAGCCGGGACTATCTGCCCGGCACGTAACCGCAGCGCTTCTTGCGCCCTGATAGCTTCCAGAAGTGAAGCTTCGTTTATGTTCTGGATTTCCAAACCGGGTCGACCATTGATTTCCAGCACCATAACCCGGTCGTTGGGGTCAAGAATGATGTCAACGCCGGAGATTCTAAGATTCGCCAGTTCGGAAGATTTCCTGGCGATTGCTTTCATCTCTTCCCAGCCCGGCATTCTGAATGACGGCGGGATACCCAGGTCTTCAGAGATAAACTCGGCATGGTCTTTCTTGGAGTGAATATAGTTTATGCTGCCGTTCTCCAGATTGAGCCCCATACCTATTCCACCCAGCGTAAGGTTCGAGCGCCCTTTTGACTTAAAGGTGGGATACCGCATCATGGCCATCACAGGCTCGAAATCATAACAGAAGATACGAATGTCCGGGAGCCCTAGCAAATTCTTGAAATGAATCTTCTCCGAGGGATAAATCCGCTCTTCGATGATTGCGTTGTCCTGCTCCAGATAACCGGAGTAATCCCCGTCCAGTATCTTCCTCACGTGAAACTTTACGGCATTGACGGAATACTTGTCTCCAGAGGGATTGACGAAGAAATCCTCTTTCCTTTTGAGCAGAACGACTCCCTTGCCACCGAAGCTTTTCGACGGTTTGATGACAAACTCGTCGGGGAGTGCGCTGACCAGCTTCATATCGGAAAAATCGTGGATTTCGTGGTAGGTATGTGGCGTGGGAATCCCGTTTTCAACAAGAAGGTGCTTAAAGCTTACCTTGTCCTTCGCCAGACGCAGGGAAGCGAGGGGATTAGATTTCCTGACCAGATAATTTCTGAAATTCATCCCCAGGGGTGAATGCCTGAAAAGCCGGCTATCGATGAACATGTGTCCTCTTCAGAAACTTAAACCGGATAAATTCCGTCAGGCGCAACCCCAGGTAATGACCTGCGACAATTGTGACCAGAATGGAAAAGCCGAAGATTATCCACAAAGTACTTAACGGCAGCCCCACCAGAAACGAGCCGTAGAAGCCCAGGAGCATCGCCACGGCCAGTGTGTATACCAGGACTGGCAGGCTATCCGAAAAGCGGTGCTCTTCGATAGTCAGGCTGGCCTGCTCAATCAGATGAGAACTGATAATCAAAGGAAAAAAAGCTCCGGTAACGGAGAAGGCAAAACCAATGGGTGACGCGGAGATACCGGTCAATGCGAGCACCAGTGTGAACATGATAAGCGCGAACTGGGCAATATGAGGAAGCCTGAAGCGGGCCAGGATGAAGACCTGCGCAAGGATGCCGCCGGCTATCAAAAACAAATAAACCATCATGCCTGGAACGACTCCCAGATGGGTCAGGCTAAGCGCAATCACCACTGGTGCAAAAACTCCATATGTCCGTATACCGGCCAGCAGCCGCAGGAGGACAACGAGCGTTCCCAGCATCGGAATGATAATAATGAACTTTTCAATTCCGGCGCTACTGAAACCGTCCGGCAAAAATGGCAAAGGGAATCCGGGGGTTCCGGATGGCCGGGTAAGAAACTGCCTGGAGGCATCAATCAGGAAGCCTTCCAGGTCTCTTGTGCCAACAAGCATTGGCGTTGACAGCCTGGAGCGGTCGGCCACTGTCGCAACTGTATCAATCTTTCGTTCACCAAGCATAAAAACCAGGCTGACAGCTTCCCGCTCCTGCCTGCCCTCGGCGGTTATGACTATAATTCTTCTACGGCTAGCCTTAAGCCCCAGTGAGTCTGCTAATTTCTCGTCTATCGATGAGAAATCGGCACCCGTATCTATCTTGGCGATTATCTCAACTTCTTTGTCCGGTATTATCAGCCGGACTCTCTCCTGGCCGCCGAGGACCTGTGTCTCCTGGTTGGCTCTCGGGGAAACCAGAAGTAACCACAGCAGACCCAGAAATGCGGCTGCCACGAAAATTTTCCTAACCATTGACGCCATCTTGCTGCCTCTCACTTTTGCACAAGTGACTCAGATAAACGTGGCTTCCCTTTGAAAAGCCATTTTCTCCTCTCTTATCTATTATGGTGGATATATGCCGTATCAGTAAAGGTACATAACAAATAGTCTTAAAATAGAATG
>JACPPQ010000072.1 GCA_016190925.1 Chloroflexota bacterium
CCATCCGCCTGAGGCGGACGTCCCGTTGGAAATCGCGTGATAGCCACGAGCAAGCTCGTGGCGCTTTAAGGTTCTAGCTTCGCTTTATTTGGTTATTTTAACTTTATGCCCTACGGGCATATTACCCTGTGCCAAGAGCGCAGTTCTTTAGCATTAAAAATAAACGCCATCGTTTCCTTGTTATTTTCAAGGGTTTCCAGGTACGCGCACTTCAGGCCTAACCCCTGCCCATGGATAGCCCGATCAGAGCAACCACTATTCCCAGAGCCGACCCCGCGATAACCTGGAAGGGTGTGTGCCCCACGAACTGCCTCAGGTCATGTTCGACCTCGCCTCTGGGACGCTTCTCGCGAAACTCCCTCACCAACCGGTCGAGGATGACCGACTGGCGACCAACCGCCTGCCTCACGCCCGCCGCATCATACATGACCACCGCGGCCACAATAACAGCGATAGCAAAAGCAGCCGAGTCCATCCCCTGGATTGCCGCCACGGCTGTAGCCAGCGCGCTGACCGTTGCGGAGTGTGAGCTGGGCATACCGCCGCTGGTGAAGAAATAGCACACTATCAGGCGCTTCTCTCGCACCAGGCCAGAGACCACCTTGATTGTCTGCGCTATTGCCCAGGCACTGAGAGCGAGCCAGAGCTCTTTATTTGTCATTAAATCAAAAAACACAAATCACCGCTATCATATTGGTATCTACCAGAGCAAAAAGCTCCCTGTTCCCGTTCAAGAAACTCCGTCTTTCTTTCTTTGCCAGAGCAGCCGGTCACCTAACCGTTGCGTCCGCCACTGCGCCAGGCTTCGCAGCACCTCGTTATCACTGACATCATGCCACTGCTCATAAAAATCGGAGATATAGAACTTGTACAGGTTAGCCACGGCGCAGGTCACCAATCCATCGGCATATTGCTTTACCTGGCCCGCTGCCGCCGCTGATGCCACCGGAACGGCAACCAGTATTTTCTGTGCCCGGCGGTGGCGCACCGATTCGGCTGCGGCTGCCATGGTATAGCCGGAGGCAAGGCCGTCATCCACAATTATCACTGTCTTGCCGCTAACCGAGACCAGCGGTCGACTGCCCTTATACAGGATGCTGCGGCGCTGGATTTCAACCTTTACCCTGGCCACCTCATGTTCTGCCTGTTCCCGGCTGAGGCCGATTTTTTTCAAAATCTCTTCGTTGAAAATAACCGTGCCATCGTCGGCGACAGCGCCAAAGCCTGCTTCAGGATTGAGAGGCACGGGTATCTTGCGGGAGACAACCAGGTCGAAGTCGACCTTCCCGAGCGCAGAAGCCACCTCCAGGGCAATGGGAACACCACCGTTGGGAATAGCCAGGACCACGACCCCCTCGCCGCGGTACCCAAGTAGCTTCACTGCCAGTTGTCTGCCGGCATCGTGCCGGTTCACGAAGATGGCTTGAGGAGCGTTCAACTGCATCACCGATTCTCCTTGTTACTAAAAATCTGATAATAATAAAGGCTGAGAAATGTGTCATTCACGAGGAAGCGGCACTGGCAATCTCAACCTTTTGCCTAAAGCTAGTCTTTGAGATTGCTTCGACCTTCTGCGGAAGGGTCTCGCAATGACAAGTCCAAATTATTTTAAGACTATTGGTAATAGTTTGGCGCATCCGAAATAACGTTTGTAACATACTCTGTTCCATTCCAGCGAAAGCTGGAATCCAAGGTGGATAGCCTACTGGATACCGACCCCGCATCAATCCCGTGTCAAGCACGGGACAAGGTTTGGGGCAAGCTTTTCGTTGGTATGGTTAACGATAAACTACGAAATGCCAGAAACACCACAATATTTTGCTAAATCACGGCGGCCTCATCATGCTACCAGCTTAAAAGCATTCACATCCACCAGACCGCGGTCGGTCAGCCTCAGCTCCGGGATTACCGGCAAGGCCACAAATGAAAGGGTGGCAAAAGGCGCAGGCAGTATGGCGCCCAGTTCCGCGGCAAGTTGTTCGAGCTTTTCAAGTCCGGCCGTTACCTTCTCCGCCGGTTCACCGGAAAGCAGCCCCGCGATGGGCAGAGCCAGGCTTCCTCGCACCTTGCCTTCGGCAGCCACCGCCAGTCCTCCGCCCAGCTTCCGGATATCCTCGACGGCGGCGAGGATATCTTCATCGCTGGCGCCCACAGCAACGATGTTATGCGAATCGTGGGCGACGGAAGAGGCCAGCGCACCCCTCTTCAATCCGAACCCGTTGACCAGACCGAGGCCGATGTTGCCCGTAGCCTTGTGCCTTTCTACCACAACCAGCTTAAGTATATCACGGTCGGGAGCAGGCATAACAATGCCATCCACCACCCTGACCCGCTCCGTCCGTTTCCTGGTGATTATCTGTCCGGGAATAACCTCTATCACCAGCGATGTCTCACCTTTTGCGCGGAGCTTTAGCGCTTCAATACTGAAAGCCTTAACTTTCATTGTATCGGTCAATCCGCCGCCAACACATGACACTTCGGAAAGGAGCCGCCCTTCCCTGGCTACCAAACGCCCCCGGTGAATGACATGGTCCGCCTGAAGCGAGGAAAGGTCATCAAATACAACCATATTCGCGAAATATCCGGGAGCCACCGCGCCCAGGCCATCCAGCCTGAAATATTCCGCCGTGTTTAGGGTGGCCATCTGGATTGCCCGCACGGGGTCGAGACCATTGCGCACTGCCTTGCGCACCACCGCATCTATGTCTCCGTCCCGAAGAAGGTCGGCGCACGAACGGTCATCGACCACAAAGAAACATCTCCGGCAGGTCTTATCAGTGACCAGCGGCAGCAAAGCATCGAGGTTCTTCTCGGAGGAGCCTTCCCTTATCATTATATACATTCCCCGCCGAAGTTTCTCCCTGGCTTCGTCGAGGCTCACCGACTCATGGTCGGAACGGATACCGGCGGAAACATAGGCAGACAGGTCCTTCCCGGTAACGCCGGGGGCATGTCCGTCAACCGCCTTTCCCCCGGCCAATCTGATTTTGTCCAGCACCGCTTCATCGCCGGCAAGCACGCCGGGGAAGTTCATCACCTCGCCCAGGCCGATGCAGCCTTTCCACCTTAAAAGCTGGCGGATTTCCTCCGGCCCGATGCTTGCGCCGGAGGTCTCGAGGTGGGTTGCCGGAACACATGAGGGGGCCATCAGGAAAAGCTCGATGGGCAAGCTGCGGGCGCAGTCCATCACATATCTTATGCCTTCGATGCCGCAGACATTGGCTATTTCATGCAGGTCAGTGACCACGGCTAAAGTGCCGCGCGGCACTACTGCGCCGGCATACCGGGGAACATCGAGCATTGAGCTTTCGATATGTGTGTGGCCGTTGATGAGTCCGGGAGCCAGATACCTGCCTGCCAGGTCGAGCACCTGCTTTGCCTCGTGATAATCTCCTACACCGGCAATCCTGTCCCGCCAGACAGCCACGTTGCCCTGTTCGATTTCGCCGGTAAATACGTTGACTACCCGGGCATTAGTCAGAAGCAAGTCGGCAGGCGTTTTGCCCCTGGCGACCGAGATTAATTCAGCCTGGCTGGATGACACTAATAGCGCCTCACAAAAGTTATTCTGCTCGTTGTGCGCTTCTCCTCTACAAGAGAATAAATGTCCGGGAGGTTGCGGAACTTCTCATCGCAGTCAAGCCCGTAGCCCACCAGAAACTCGTCAGGGACGGTGAATCCCAGGTAATCGATAGTCACCGGCACACGCCGGCGCGATGGCTTGTCAGCCAGGGCGCACAGCCTCAGCGAGGCGGGATTCTTTCTGCGGAGGTGCTCCATGATACAGGCAACGCTCAGGCCGGTATCCACAATATCCTCTACCAACAGGACATCCCTTGCCTTAACCGGACAGCGCAGGCTGCTGACTACCGCAACCTTTCCGGAGCTTTCCATACCTTCGCGGTAGCTTGACAAGCGGACAAACTCGATTTCCAGGGGAAATTCAAGCAGCCGCACCAGGTCAGCCAGAAATATGAACGAGCCTTTGAGCACCCCCACCACGAGCGGATTACTGCCGGAATAGTCCCGGGTGATTTGCGCTGCAAGCTGGCTAACAGCAGTCGCTATCTCTTGATGGCTGATAAGGAGATGGGGTACCAGTTGCGCACTCATGCTCATGAAATTATAATCTTTACCCCCAACTCCTGTCCAGATAATGTTTCTACGAAAATATGGGTTGTACCTGCCCTCTCTATCTCCCTCCCCCGTATCAAGACGTGTGATACAATCAGGCCATTTACTAAGAGTCTCATAATAATCTGGACGCAGGTCTCCCCCTTTGAAAAAGGGGGACTAAAGGGGGATTTGAAAATCCCTCTCATTCTCCCCTTCGACTTCGCTCAGGGCAGGCTCCCCGTATCAGGTACGGGGCAGGCTTTTACGAAAGGGAGACG
>JACPPQ010000074.1 GCA_016190925.1 Chloroflexota bacterium
CTCATGCGTAAATTATTAAAAAATGGGAAACGAATCCGGTTTTCAGGCTCAAAATGCCGGAGTCCACGCACGATTCGTTTGGGGTTAATAAGGCAATTTTGGGCAATGGCTGGCGTATTTTCAAACTGTTGGCTACGAAAAACGACATTCTGGCTCCTTCCGGGTATGCCGGCAGGTTTTGTTCTATATTAGCACATATGAGCTACTATTGTCAAGGGAGTTTTGGCGTGTTTTTTAGCGTCCCGCGAAGCGCGCCAATTTTTCATACTGTAAAACAATTCCGCCCGCCAGAGACGGGCAGGGTGTTTACTCACGTAAAGCTAATCTGCCCCACCCTGATATGCTTCGTCCCGCCAAAGGCGGGCGGACTTCAGCAGGACAGTTTTGCGTGGCATCTGTCATGTTTTTTAGTAATCCTTCGCTGAAGGACCCACGAAAGATGAAAATGTCTTTGCGAGGAGCACATTCCCCTTCTGGTGAAGGGTCAGTATAAACTAAGGACGTGGCAATCTCAACGATTGCCTAAAGCCATTCATTGAGATTGCTTCGCCCCGCCTAAGGCGGGTCTCGCAAAGACAAGTCTAAATTATTTTAAGACCACTAGTAATAGAGCTACTTTTAGGGCAAGGCTCCTTCGCAGCAGAAGGGGACAGGGGATGAGGTCCTACTCCCAGATGCGCCCCGGCTTGCTGAGAGGTAATTCATTTCAGCAGCACAATGTTTATCGTGCCGGTAATGCCCTTCTGAGCATCACGAAGCGGTACGGCCCTTTTCGTAACAGGTGATGCCTCTCACTATATTAGAATTACAGGGTAGCCAGAAAATGCCTGACGTCATCAAAATTAGGGGTTTCGCTGGCATCAATTACGTATCTTTACGTATATTCACCCACCGTCAGAAAAACTATAGTATCGATTAGCTGGTGAATTTCAGAGAGGAGGTTTCACGGATGCTCACCATAGCCAACAATATCAGTACCAGAAACCCCGATGTCGACCGCTTGTTGAAACAGATAGCAGCCGGAAGCGGAAGACCGCAGCAAGAAGCAACCGGGACGTTCAGGAAGCTCGTTGAGTGCATTGCCTCCGGCGCCGATATGCTCGAAATCAATGTCCAGCAGCATGATGACCGGCCGGAAGTGATGGAAGCCGCTATCTATCATGTGCAACAAGTCGCTGACCGTCCGCTTTGCCTCAGCACCAACAACATAAGTGTCCTTGAAGCCGGATTGAAAGCCTGCAGCCGCATTCCTCTGGTGAACTACATTTCGATGGATGAAGCCAGGCTCAGGGAGATGCTTCCTCTGGCAGCAAATTACGGGGCTGAGGTCATTCTTCTGGTGAGCGACCCATCTTCTCCCTTTGATGCGCGAGACATGCTCGGAAGAGCGGCTGTGTTGGTTGGCGCAGCTAATGAGGTGGGTATACCCGGTGACAGCGTTTTCCTCGACCCCGGACTGATACACATCACTCATGCTCTCGGACAGCGTCACCTTGTTGAAGTTAAAGAGTTCTTGTCTGCTCTCCCCCAAACCTTCGACCCGCCTGTTAAAAGCACGTGCTGGCTGGCTAATGCTTCAGCAGGGGCTCCGTCCCAGCTCCGACCGGTGATAGAGAATACCCTCCTGGCTGTGCTTTCCACATTAGGGCTATCCTCGGTCTTCATAGACATGCTTAGACCGGAAAGCGTGCAAACATTGCGACTGTTGAAAGTTCTCAATAACGAATTGGTCTATTCTGAGGGTGAATTAAGCCTGACGCAATTGCCTCTGCCTGTGATATAAATTTGGAGGTGAAAAGACATGCAAGTTCCACTGGAAATCTCGTATCGGGGCCTTGAGAAAACGGAGGACATTGAAAGCCTGGTGCTGCAACAGGTGGCCAAACTGGAGAAAATCTGCAACTACATCATCAGCTGTCATGTGGCTGTTGACCAGACCAGCAAGCGTCACCAGGTAGGCAATCCCTACCGCGTCAGGATAGATGTTAGAGTGCCGCCTGCCCACGACCTGGTAGTCGACCGCAGGTCACCGGTGGGGGACGCGCACATTCCGCTCCCTGCGCTCCTGAGAGATTCCTTCGATTCGGTTCAACGGCAGCTTCAGGACCTGATGGACAAGCAGCGCGGTGAGGTTAAAGCGCATCCGGAGCAGGAGGTAACAGCGTTAGTGTCCAGGCTGCTGCCTGAGGAGGGATATGGTTTCATACAGGCGGTGGACGGCCGCGAAGTCTACTTTCATCGTAACAGCGTCCTCCACAACCACTGGCCGCGACTGAAAGTCGGCTCTGGCGTACGGTTTACTGAAGAAATGGGAGAAAAGGGGCCGCAGGCAACCACGGTAGAGCTCCTGGATAAGGCAGGCCCACGTTTGCCTAAAGGCGCAAAGCTGAGCCCACCGGTTTCATAAAGCTAACCGTACTTCTGTTCATGGAGTAGTGCTTGAACCGCTAGTCTAGTGTCTCGTAAATGACCTGACAGATAACGTCTCGCTACAGGGGAGAACCAGGGTGATAGTGAACATCATAGACTACCCCTCACCCCGTATCAAGTACCCTTCGGCTTCGCTCCTGCCTACGCACAAGGCTACGGCGGGCAGGCAGGGCAGGCTTTACATCTCTCC
>JACPPQ010000075.1 GCA_016190925.1 Chloroflexota bacterium
AAATGCGGTATGCGCATTTATTTAAGACGTTCAATATAGCGGTGCAATAAAGCGATAGGTCAACCCAAGGAGGATAGCATGGGAAGGCTCGACCGGAAAGTGGCGGTAATTACCGGGGCAGCCAAGGGGCTGGGGAAACAAATGGCCCTGACTTTTGCCGCCGAGGGCGCTGACATTGCTATCTGCGATATCGAAGAGATGGACGCTACGGCAAAAGGGATAAAGGACCTGGGACGAAAGGTGCTTGTCCTGAAAGCTGACATAACCAAAAAAGATGAGGTCGATAAATTCTTTAGCAGTGTCATGGACACCTTCAAGAAGGTTGACATACTGGTAAATAATGCCGGCACCACGCGCAATGTCGGGTTCTTTGATATGACCGGGGAGGACTGGGACTTCATACAGGATGCTAATTTGAAGGGCGCTTTTTTCTGTACCCAGGTTGCGGCCAGATATATGAAGGAACGCAAATACGGTAGAATTGTCAACATGTCCTCGGTTGCCTCGGTGAGCAGCAGGCCGATAGCAACAGTCAACTACCAGTGCGCCAAGTCCGGCGTTATCCAGCTGACCAGGGCCTGCGCCCGTGAACTGGGGCCTTATGGCATTACCGTCAATGTCATGGCGCCTGGAATCATTGTAACCGAGATGACCTACCTGAACAGAAGCCGCGAAACCGTGGACAAAATGGTAGATGAGGGGATAAAGAGGACTCCTCTCGGTAGACTCGGCACTCCGAAAGATGTGGCGAATCTGGCGCTGTTTTTCGCCTTGGATGAGTCCTCTTTCATATCCGGGCAACTTATTGTTTTGGACGGCGGCTGGGCATAGAGCAGACTGTGAGCGTGAAAAATAGACGCGTATTCACGAAAAGGAGGTAGCAAATGGGCAGATTGGAAAACAAGGTTGCGGTAATTACCGGAGGAGCCAGGGGAATCGGGAAGCAGATTGCCCTAACCTTTGCCAGGGAGGGCGCTGACATCGTCATCGGGGACATCGGGGAAATGGAGACGGCTGCCGGAGAAATTCGTAAGCTGGGGCGCAAAGCGGTGGCGGTGAAGACAGACGTAACCAAAAAAGGCGAGGTTGAGAACCTGATTAAAGCTGCAATAGACAATTTCAAGAAGATAGATATACTGGTCAACGATGCCGGCACCACGCGCCGCGTGTCTCTGGCGGAGATGGCCGAGTCAGACTGGGACCTGGTGCTGTCCGTGAATCTCAAGGGCGTGTTCTTGTGTATGCAGGCTGCTGCCAGATACATGAAGCAGCAGAAGAGCGGAAAGATTATCAATATCTCGTCCACTTCCGTATTCAGCAGCACCAGCATTGCGGCACCCGCATATCAGGCGTCGAAGGCAGGTGTTGCGCAGTTGACACGAGCCTGCGCCCGGGAGTTCGGCCCTTATGGTATAAACGTCAATGCCATCGCTCCCGGTCTAACCGCGACCGATTTGAGTCTGGTACAGAGCACTCCTGAGAAGGTGGCGCGGAATTTAGAGGATGCCCGGAAACTGACACCTCTCGGCAGGGTTGGCACCACTCAGGACATTGCCAATCTAGCACTGTTCTTTGCTTCGGAGGAGTCGTCTTTCATATCGGGGCAGCTTATTGCCGTAGACGGAGGCCGGGGCTAGGAATCTCTGGGGAGGGCTAATAGCCAGTCGCTAACAGCCGCAACATAAAAAGGAGGTATCAAATGAGAAGACTTGAGAATAGAGTAGCCGTAGTCACCGGAGGGGCAAGGGGGCTGGGAAAAGAGATTTGCCTTACTTTTGCCAGGGAGGGTGCGGACATTGTCATCGGGGATGTTATCGACATGGAAGATGCCGTTAAGGAAATCAGGGGATTGGGACGGAAAGCCATCGGAGTGAAGACGGATGTGACCAAAAAGGAGCAGGTGGAGAACCTCATCAATACCGCCGTTGAGAACTTCAAGAGGGTGGACATATTGATGAACGATGCCGGCATCTCCCGCCACGTGCATCTGATGGCGATGGCTGACAAAGACTGGGACGCCGTATTTGCAGTAAATCTAAGGGGCATATTCCTGTGTACCCAGGCTGCGGCAGCGCAAATGATTAAGCAGAAGGGCGGCAGAATCATTAATATGGCATCCGCCTCCGTTGATAGCACCGTATCGCCCGCTTTTCCAGCTTACCAGACATCCAAAGCCGGCGTTGTCCAGTTCACCAAGGCTGCGGCAAGGGAGCTTGGTCCACATGGGATAACAGTGAATGCCATCGGCCCCGCCATGGTCGAGACTGACATGTCCCACGTTGACAAGACTCCGGAAGAGGTAGCAAAGCAGTTAGAGGCGGTCAAGAAGTCGGTTCCACTGGGCAGGATTTGCGCCGCTCAGGATGTGGCCAATCTGGCGCTATTTTTTGCCTCGGACGAGGCATCCTTCATAACCGGTCAGTTCGTCAGGGTGGATGGGGGGAGGGGTTAGGGACTATCCGCTCTTTTCCTTATTCACCCACGACGCCTTCTTTCCCAGCCAGAATCCCAGCACTCCGGCAGCTATGATGCTGAGAGCCAAGATGGTGTACAAAGCCCAGGTTGGCAGCACAAAGCCAACAAAAAACGACTGGGCCGGCGTCCAAGGGCTTTCATTAAAAGCGCCGTCCACAGCCTTGACGCGCCAATAGTACGGCTGCTGTCTATTAGCGGATGGCAGTTTTTCCTGGTCCGTCAGCTTGTACCCTGCGTTGGTCAACCCGGTCTTCTGTATCACCGGGAAGCTGAAGTTGGAGTCTCGGGCAATTTGAAGAACATACGTGACACCATTCGGGCTGGTAACTGCCGACCACTGGAAGGTCGTGAGGGTATCCGCCTTGGTATCGTGAGCCGGAGATAACAAGGCCGGCAACGGTGGGGGCGTAGAATCGATGTTGAATGTCGAGATTATCGTGCTGGTCCCATCCGTTATCGTAATCGGATGGTCTCCGCTCCGGCTGGGGGGTACCCTGAAAGCAATAGAAAATCCCCCTGTTTTGTCAGCGGTCACCGTTGTCACCTGAGCAGTATCATATCGCACATCTATCGAGCCGCCGGACACAAATCCTGTGCCGATAATTGTAATTGCGGTGCCGACATACCCTTTGGCGGGATTTACAGTTGCTGATGCCACAACGGCGAAATTGAATGATAGACTTCTGGTGCCATCGGCAACATTTACGGCGTGGGTCCCGGTAGGGCCGGGGGGCACGTTGAAGCTTGCGGAAAATGTGCCGCTTGAATCGGCGGTTGCTGCTGCCACAGGACTGGCATCATATATGACCACAATCGAGCCGCCGGAGGCAAAACTGGCGCCGCTTACCGCTGCAGCAGTCCCAACAGCGCCTCGGACCGGGTTAAGCGTGGCATTTGCAACCACATTGAAACTGGCGACGGCTGAAAAGCTGCCATCGCTTACTACTACCGAATGGGCACCACCGGAACTGGCAGGAACGATGAAAGAACCGGTAAGGCTACCGCTGGCATCGGAGATAAGGTTCAACGGACTCGTGGCAACACGGACGTTGTCCAGGTTAACGGCGATGCTCCTGCCTGCGCTGAAGCCCTTGCCGCTGAATTGCACTGTGGTACCTGAAGGGCCGGTTTTGGGGTCTATTGCGATGGCCTGTGCTACTGAAAAGTTAATGGTTGCGGAGTTGCCGGTGGCGTCCCTTGCCTGGAGGGTATGTGTCCCGGCGGGAATTGCCGGTATAGCGAACCTGGTGTTGAATTCTCCGGCAGTGTTGGTGGTCGCGCTGGCGGCGGTGACAGCAACTCCATCCATGAAAAATGTAATTGTTGAAGAGGCGGCAAATCCGGCACCGTTAACGGTTGCTTGTTCGCCTATTACAGCGGGACTTGGCGTGATTGTCAGCCTGGCGACTATGCTGAGGGTGGTCGATGCGGTGTTTCCTGTGGAATCGTTTGCGGTAACTGAGTGACTTCCGCTGGTAGTTTCAGGTACCGCGAAATTGATGGAGAATAAACCGCTGGTATCGGTGGTTGTGGTAGTAACCGGCACTGCATCGAACGAAATTGTGACCGTTGAGCTTGAGGCAAATCCTGAACCTCTGATAGTCACCTGAGCGCCGACACCTGCCGGACTTGGATTAAGGGTTACTGTTGGTACCACTTTAAAAGTAGTGGACGCAGTGTTGCCGGAGGCGTCAGTGGCGGCCACGGTGTGAGTTGCGCCGGTGGTGTCAGGTACCGTAAGGTTGACAGCGAAGGAGCCGCTTACGTCGCTGGTCGTTGAGCCTATGGGTACACCGGCAAAGGTGATTGTGACGGTGGAGACAGCAGCAAACCCGCGGCCGGAAATGCTGATAGGGCCTCCCGTGCGACCCGAGGTATTGGTCAGGCTCACTTCGGGAGCTACGGTGAAGGTGACGATGTTGCTGGTATCAGGGCCGGTTGTCGCAACGGTTATGTTGTGAGTCCCTGCGGTCGAAGGCGGCACTGCGAAGAACGTTGCTAGACCGCCGCCGGAGTCGATTGTTCCCGTTGCGATAGGCGTGGTATCGAAGTTTATTGCGTAAATACTGCCTGGCGTGAACCCGCTACCGGTGATAAGCACCGGCGTGCTGGTTGTGCCGGAGGTCGGTGCTATGGTGATAGTTCCCACCAGCCCCAGCGCCGGATTTGCCGGAATTACCGTTGCCAGGAGAGCCAGAATGATAACGAGCGGCAGACGCAACCATGCATTCAGCCCTCTCATGATGTCCTCCTGTTCCTTGCGATTAAGATACTGAATCTTCTGTAAATATAACGATTTTCCTGTGGCTAAGATATACGTAAGCGCACCTAATCTGCGGCGTAAAAGCCCTTAATTTTCGAAAGAACGTGCTTAGCTGGTATAATATGGCAAGCTACTTTGTGAAAGAGGGCAATCGATAAATGAATGTACCCCGGGAAGAGCTAGACCTTCATCGCATGACCGTGGATGAGGCTCTACTACGGGTTGACGAGTTTCTGTACCAGGCATTTCGGGCGGGCATGTACCGGGTGTGGGTGATTCATGGAAAGGGGTCAGGAACGCTGCGACAGGAGGTCAGGCGTTATCTATCAGGCCATCCTCTGGTCAGGCGTTATGGCACTGCCGACCGTTATCACGGCGGCGTGGGTGCGTGCGAAGTTGACCTCGGTGATTGAGAAGGGTTGTTAGGCTAAGTCTTCTGCTTCTTGCCGTGAAACAGCTCGCTCCCGGCGCCGGGATATACCGTGCGCAGGGCCACGGGCGTGGGTTTCCTGACTTCAGGCCATGCATCGATTTTAGGCTCGGCACCTTCCAGGGTTATTTTCGATGGCGTCCGGTCTCTCATCTGAGGCTGTTCACGGACATCTATTTCCTCGACATTGTGTGAAAACTCGATGGGAATGCCATTCGGGTCGTGGGCGTAGATTGAGTGTATGAAGCCGTGGTCGATAACATCCGATACGTGAAAACCCGCCGCTTCGAGCCTGTCTTTCAGCTCCCAGAGGTCATTTTCGGTCTCCACGCCGAAGGAAACGTGGTCGAAAATAAAAGGCCCGTTTACCGGTCTCCCGTGTTCTTTATTCGGTACGGGCTGGACCCCCGGCCACTCGAAAAAGGCGATAAGGTCCGTTTCGGAAATTTCGAAAAAGTAATGCCTGTAGCCCGGCTGGCCAAGCCCGGCAACGAGTCTCATCCCCAGCAGGTCTCTCCAGAAACGGACGGTCTCGTCCATGTCCCCGGTGGCCATAGCCAGATGGTTAACTCCGTTAAAGCTGACCATTTCAATTCCTCCGCTTTCGTCTGCTGTTTTCCATATTATTGGTTTAGGCCTGAAAGTAGAATACGTAAACCTACGTAATTCCCCCGAAAATAAAGGTTTAGTTCGACTTAGGGGGATTTGAAATCCCTCTCAATCTCCCCTTCGACTTCGCTCCTGCCTACGCACAAGGCTACGGCGGGCAGGCAGGGCAGGCTCAGGCAAGCTC
>JACPPQ010000077.1 GCA_016190925.1 Chloroflexota bacterium
CCTTTTTACCATACCGACGAAAGTCGGTATCCAGTGGTGTTAATATTTTCATCGTTCGTGAGTCCGTCATCGACGGATGACAACTTTTTTAAGTTTTAAGTTGTGGTTTTGACTTTTGATTAATCGTCTGTGATGATTAAAGTATAACATCAATCTTTCCAGCATGCTACCCAGTGGTCGGGCTCTTTCATCTCCAATGGCGGCGCCGTCTCGCTGCAGCTTGGAGAAGCCTGGGGACAGCGAGGACTAAAACTGCACCCCGGCGGGGGTGTCAGGGAACTGGGAATATCACCCAAGGGTGTCATCCTCTTCCTGGCCTTTTCAGCGGCGCGGTTGGGCACGGGCACTGCCAAAAGGAGGGTCTTGGTGTAGGGATGAAGAGGGTTCTTGTAAATCTTGTCCCTTTGCCCGAACTCTACCAGCCTGCCGAGGTACATGACCGCGACACGGCTGCTGATATGTCCTACCACCGCCAGGTCATGGGCGATAAAGAGGAAGGTCAGGTTCAATCTGGACTGCAAGTCCTCGAGGAGATTCACAATCTGGGTCTGGACGCAGACGTCCAGCGCCGAAACTGCCTCATCGCAGACAATAAACTCCGGGTCGACTGCCAGTGCGCGGGCGATGCCGATGCGCTGGCGCTGTCCTGCGCTGAACTCGTGCGGGTAGCGGTTGGACATCTCCGGGTTCAAGCCTACCAGGGAGAGAAGCTCCTCCACCCTTTTCCCCCGCTCATTGTTGGACGCCAGGCGGTGTATTTTCAGTGGTTCGGATATTATGCCGGAAGCGGTCATGCGAGGGTTGAGCGAACCGTAGGGGTCCTGGAATATCATCTGCATCTTCCGCCGCATGCGGCGCAGCTCGGCGCCCCTCATCTTGCACAGGTCTTTCTCCTGGTACAGCACCTCTCCGGACGTGGGCCTGTAGAGCTGGAGGAGGCACAACCCTACCGTTGTTTTCCCCGAGCCGCTCTCGCCCACCAGCCCCAGGGTCTCGCCACGCTTGACAGAGAAGCTGACATCGTCGACTGCCTTTACCTCGCCGACCTTTCTGGGCAGCAGGAGGCCGCGGGTCACCGGGAAGTACATTTTCAGGTTCTTAACCTCGATGAGAGAATCTTCCATAATATTATCTCTTGTTGAAGCAGGCTGCCATGTGCCCGTAACCTGCCTGTTCGAGCGGCGGATATTCTTGTTCACAGACGCTGGTGGAGTATGGGCAGCGGGGCTGGAAGTAGCAGCCTTTAGGCATCTCGTTAGGGTTGGGTGGCAGTCCCTCCATGGTTGAAAGCGCTTGAGAGCGCCCCACATCGATGCGCGGCACACACTGAAGCAGCGCCAGCGTGTAGGGATGCTTCGGGCTTTCGAAAATGCTATCCGCGCCGGCTGATTCGACTACCCTGCCGGCGTACATCACGTTGACCCTGTCAGCGTAGCGCGCCACGATGCCCAAGTTATGGGTGATGAGGATGACCGAGGTGTTCATCCGCCTGGCTATTTCTGTCATGGTGTCCAGGAGTTGGGCCTGGATGGTAACATCGAGGGCGGTGGTAGGTTCATCCGCAATGAGGATTTTGGGGTCGCAGCTCATGGCGATGGCAATCATCACCCGCTGCCTCATGCCGCCGCTGAACTGGTGCGGGTAATCGCGGTATCGCCGTTCCGCGTCGGGGATTCCCACGGATTGCAGCAACTCTACCACGCGCTGGCTCGCCGCCTTCCGGTCCATTTTGAGATGGACTCTCAGCGGCTCGGCAATCTGCTCTCCGATGGTCAGCACCGGGTTCAGGGAGGTCATGGGCTCCTGGAAAATCATGCCGATGCGCTTTCCGCGGATACTCCTCATTTTGTCTTCGGAGGCTTGAAGCAGGTCTTCGCCATCGAACAGGACCTGGCCTCCGACAATCTTGCCGGGATACTGCACCAGCCTGATGATTGAGAGGGCGCTCACCGACTTGCCGCAGCCGCTCTCCCCCACCAGCGCCACCGTCTCCGCTTCACGGACTTCATAGGATATGCCATCCACCGCTTTGACCACACCTTCGGCGGTATAGAAATAAGTCTTGAGGTCTTTCACCTGCAAAATGGTAGTTGGCATTATTGTCTCAAAAAAGCTATCGCAGTGGCTCTAATTTGAGAATAGCAGAATAGCGAGGGCAGGCGCAAGTGACCGTGTCCGTTGGTTCTACTGAATCTTAGTTGTTGTGGAATTTCCCGCGACATTTTGCGCATCCAACCGCTTCAATATTTCAGAGTTCTGCTTCAGTGCGTTATCCACTCTCTTTATTAATTCCTGCATATCTTCGTGGTTTTGCTTCAACTCTTGATTGCTTTCTATTAGTTCTTGTATGTCTTGTTTAGTTATCTCATTGCCTAGGTTGCTATATTTAACTATGGTTCCAGCGACTAATTGTACAAAAAAGAAAACGAATAATATCAGGCTAATCCAATGTAATTTTCCTAATATCATTGGATACCCCTTTTGGGGGACAGGTATAAGGCTGGGGTCTGTTTTCTCCCTTTCCGTAGTGTTACGAAGATAGTATGATACACCTCGTAAATGAATAGCTTGCTGTGTCCATATAGAAAATGCCATAAATAGAGCAATGAACGCCAAAGCCGTATCAGGTTCTTGTAAGACTTGAAGCCAATTCCTACGGAAAATAAATGTGATAGTATGTGTGATACTGATTGAAATTCCGAGTGTGACCAATACCCACATTATGAAACGCCGTTTGGACATTTCGGTTTCTGATTTTTGTGGTATAGTATTCCGTTCACCCATAATGATGCTGGTAAAAATGACGATAATAAACAGGATTGATTTCCAAGCTTTTGCCATCTTCTCCCCCTAAAAACCCATAGTTTTAGGGGATTATACCACCAACGTTGAGTAAAAGGTATCCATTTCCAGGTTGTTTTTGCTGCAACAAGCGCCGGGATAGAAAAACTCGATGTATTGAAGTACAATAGGGCTGCGGTGAATCAGAAAACAATGACAAATAAAATAAAAGGAGGTATTCCATGTCTAAAGGCCGAATCTACACCGAGATGCCCGAGGTTATCGCTCCGGAACATTCTATGTTGATAGTATGGGATGTGCAGAATGCGCTGGTAAACCGGGCTTTCAACAAAAATGAGATTCTAAGACCGATAAGCGCATTGCTCCAGGCGGCAAGAAAGATTCAGGTGCCGGTGGTCTATACCAGGATTACGCCTCTTCCTCCCCGCTTCCAGCCGCCGGCTGCTGTGGCTGGCCAGATGCGAAGAATGGGTGTAAAAGACGTGAAACTGCTGCGCTCACTCTTCGGCGATGACCCAAGTATGAAGGAAATCCCGGAGGCAATAGCTCCTTTGCCGGAGGATATGGTACTGAACAAGAATACGCCGGACATCTTTATAGGCACGAATCTCGACTATATTGCCAGGTACGGGGGCATTGAGACACTGGTCTTTACGGGAATCTCTACCGAGGTTGGTATTGATACCTCCGTCAGGCACGCGCTGGCGCTGGGCTATTACGCGGTAGTGGTCAGCGACGCCGTATCCTCGCCGAACAAAGACGCGCATGACAGGTCGCTGGCAAATCTAAACATTTTTTGCCCGGTAGTCCCCCATAGCGAAATTCTCAAAACATGGAGGTAAAGGGGGAAACTTTTATCATGTGTCATGGCATGGGGGCGAAGAACATCGTGCGTATTGCCTAAAGCTCCCTTGATAATGCTATAATGTTATACTAAAGGTAAATCATCAAGGTAAAAAACTTTCGGGAGAGGGGGTGAGAGCAATGACTTCTGCATGGCGTCTGTACTTTACTTGAGTCTGAACCGCAGGGTTTGGCGCAGGTCCTGCGCCGGTCACTTGCTCGAAGAGCCTCCGTTCCCGGCATGTTTGCCGTTGTCCCGGGTGATGTAGCTGGTTAACTTTTCTCGGAAACCGTTATAGCGATGGTCTCGTGCTCTTTGGCATTTGACCATCGCTTTTTGTTTGCCAAAAGAATCAATAAGAGGAGGAAAAAATGACTTCTCATAAAACGGGTTATTATGCCGCGCTGGCGGTTTTTCTGGCATCCCTGGCACTACTACTATTGACGGTGGTGGATGTGAGGCGGGGTTTTCTGTTTTTCGGTTACTTCAAGGTAGGGGCTCCCTCTGTTTTGTTTAACCTCGACCTGCGTCATTTGCCCATGTTGTTGCTCGGTATCTTGGGTGTGTGGTTGGCCTACAGGCACATGGCTAGAGTTGAAACAAACCTCAAGGGAAACGGAATTGACCTTAAGGCGTTGACGCGACTGGTGACGGTGATTATCGGGGTATTCCTGGTTGTCGACCTGTTCACCTACCGTGGTGTTCCGGCGTCAAGGTTTGTGGCCGCCGGGAAAATGGGCGTGGGACAGGGGACCATGGGTATGGGCTGGGCGATACCTGTCGGCAGCTTCCCGGGATGGCTCCAGCCGCTGGGGGAGGGCGTGAACTATCTCCTTGTAGTCTGGCACGCTACAACTGTCGGCATATTGGTAGGCGGGCTGTTTCTGGTGGCCGGCACCGCTCTCGCCTTCAGGTTGAGGGGCAACGGATTTGTTACTCATCTGGCTGGCTCCGCCCTGGCGCTACCCCAGCCTTTCTGCTCCTGCTGTGCCGCCCCGATAGGCTCGGCCCTGTACCGCAAAGGGATGGGGCTGGGACCGATGCTGGCATTCACCGTGTCCTCCCCCATGCTTAACATTACCAGCTTGATACTGGCGGCGGCGTTCCTCCCGACAGAGTTTATCCTTCTGCGAACCGCCGGCGGTCTTTTGGTGGGCGTCCTGGTCACTTACGGCGTTTCTCTGGCAGCCGGCCGGTGGTCTGGCGGCGAAAAAGCAGAGGAAGCGGCAGCTCACGGCAGATTTTACACGTGGTCGGCGAGGCTGCTGGATAGCTACAGTCGCCTCTTTCGCTTCGAGGGGTTTTCCTCTGAACGGGCGGCGGACTCGCCTGCGGCACTGATATCAGGTTGGCTGAGCATGGCCGGCAGGCTGGCGAAAGTGGTGGTCCCGGTGTTTCTGGTCGGCTCAATAGCGGCGGCCTATATCGCAAAGGCGATGCCGGATTCCGGTAACAACCTGCCGGGCGTAGTGGCGACCTCATTCTTTGCCACACTGCTGATGGTGCCCACCTGGACCGAGATACCCCTGGCCGCGGGGCTGGTGAACGGGGGACTCAGCGGGATAGCCGCCGTAGCATTGATAACCCTGCCGGCCGTGAGTATTCCGTGCCTGGCGGTTATTGCCGGCGCTGTCAGGAACATGAGGGTGCCCGTGATGCTCGGATTAGCCGTTTTTGTTGTGGGTATTTTGGCGGGCATAATGTTCCTGTAGAAAACAAGGAGCAATTCCATGTATTGCAAAGATAACGCGATAGGAGTAAAATCATAGCACTTCGTTCGGCGTACGGTCTGGATACGGAGACAGACCCACAAAAGGGATGCACCTAGCTCCGTATAAGCCTGGGATGGGGGGATGTTGGATGCCGAAAGCGCTTGTCCGGCAGATATTGCGGAGGAATAGTCGTGTCCTCACAGGACTGGTTATCGCCTCCGGGGTCGGCGCCGTTTTTTGTTTGGCTTTTGCCCTGAACCTGTTGTCCACTCTGCAAAGCCAGAGTGATGATTTCTTTTTTCAGGCCGCTGAGTATGGCTCTGAATCAACATCCGCTGATAAAATTGTCGTTATAGCTATCGACGAGGATAGCCTGGCCCGTCTCGGACGTATTTCTTCATGGTCGCGCACTTACTACGCGCAAGTCATAGATAAACTATCTAAAGCCGGAGCCAGGCTCATTGTTTTTGATGTATTATTCTCCGAACCGGCCGCTGGCGATACGGAATTAGCCACGTCTATCCAGCGCTCCGGCAAGGTAATCTTGCCGTTCATACGGGCGCCCGAGCAATCCGGCGCCACACTTCTGCGGGCAACTACCGGAACGAAGAACTTCATCAAACCTCTGGAGCTCTTTTCAAATCATGCACTTGCGCTGGGGCATGCCAATGTCACTCCTGACCGGGATGGGGTGGTGCGAAAGGTGTCCATTGTCCTGAGTGAAAATGGCTCTGAGCCGGCCCTGGCGCTGGCTGCCGCCGCCAAATACCTGCGGCGCCCCGAAGTTATCGAATCTCCTCCCCAGAATAGCGCTTTGCCTTTTGCCGGCAGAACCATTCCGCTAAGCGGCAGCGATGAAATGCTCGTTAACTATATCGATAGTCCGCGAAGATTTGGGGAGGTTGTCAGTTTCCAGACCGTGTCCTTCATTCGTGTTCTTAACGACGAGGCCAACCTCAATCTGTTCGAGGACAAAATTGCGCTCATCGGCGTCACGGCAAGCGGGCTGGGCGACACCTTCCTGACACCGATGGGAGTGATGTTCAGCGGAGTCGAAATCCACGCCACCGCAATACACACTATTTTGCAGGCTAACTTTCTGAAACAACCACCAAGCTGGCTCACAGTTTTGCTCATACTTATCTTTGCCCTGGCAACTGGGCTGCTGGCGACACGGCTCCGGGCGCTGTTTGCCGTTCTGGCCTCGGGAGGACTTCTTGTTTCATACCTGCTGGCAGCCTTTACCCTGTTTGAGCGCGGTATCATGCTTAACCTGCTCTACCCGCCGCTTGCGACAGTTGCCTCCTTTGCTGCGGTGACCTTCGGTAACGTGGTTGTGGAAAGGTCGGAAAAACGAAAGCTGCTCGAAACCTTCGGACGTTACCTGTCGCCATCGATAAGGGACAAGATACTGGCGACGATGGCTGAAGGTGAACTGAAGCTGGGCGGCGAGGAACAAGAAGTAACCGTGCTCTTCGCTGACGCCCGCGGTTTCACCAATATGTCTGAGACAGTGCCGCCCCATGAGCTGGTCATCGCCTTGAATACGCACCTGTCCCTCATTATCGGAGCTATCCTGGCACAAGACGGCTCCGTTAACAAATTCGGCGGCGATAGCGTGATGGCAATCTGGAATGCGCCGGTACCCAGCGAACGTCATCGCCTGCGGGCGGTAAAAGCGGCTCTTAGCGCTCAGGAAAAGATTCGAGAATTAGCCGGGCAGGAAAGCAATATACCCGGCATGAAATTTGGCATGGGCATTAACACGGGTAAAGCCCTTGTCGGGAACATGGGGTCAGCAGAGCGTCTGGAATACACCGTCATCGGCGATGCGGTGAACACTGCCGCGCGTTTGGCTAACGCTGCCCCCGGTGGCACGGTATGGATTGGCGCTAACACCCTGACTCAGATAAAGGAGCTTGTGGAGATACAATCGATAGGGACAATCAGCATCAAGGGCAAGCAAGAACCGGTTCCGGCATATGAAGTGTTAAGATTGCGCGACCAGGAAGTTAGCAAATAACACTGACGAAGAAACAAAGTGCAAAGTAATCAGTCATTGCAATATGCGATTGACGCCAAGGAGTATGAAAATCTCCTCTCCCTTGAGGACATGAAGCATATCGGGTCAAGGTAGATTGGCAGATGTAGGGTCGGGTTTAGAACCCGACCGCCCAATAAAAATCAGGCTAGTTAATTTACATCGCGCGTCCTTGAGGGATGAGAGAATCCTATTTTCCGGGTAAGTACAAAATAAAAAAAGCGCTGTAACAAACTGCTATGGATATTCGTAACAAAGATAGGGAAAAATCAGGGCTTGAGGTGCATGTCGAGACAAACCAGCTGGTCAGGCAATGCATTGATGGCGATTATGAAGCGTTCGGCAAGCTTTACACCTGCTGGGTGATGCCGATTTACCGGTATGTTTTCTACCAGGTGAAGGACAAGATGACAGCCGAAGATATCACGGAAGAGGTGTTCATGAAAGCCTGGCAAGCCATCGGCTCCTGCAAAGGAAAGGAGGCTACCTTCTCCTCATGGCTGTATCGCATTGCGCACAACCAGGTGGTCGATGTCTTCCGCCATGAACAAAGGCAGGTATCACTCGAAGCAACAGCTATAGATTGTTTTCCTTCAGTTACCCCGGACATGGGTGTAAACTTGCAACTGGAAGAAATATTGCAGGAGATTGCCGGTATGCCACAGAGTCAAAAGCAGGTCCTTCTCCTGAAATTCATCGAAGGTTTAAGCAACCCGGAAATCAGCCAGATTATGGGCAAGAGCGAGGGAGCAATCAGGATACTCCAGATGCGCGCCCTGCAAACGCTGCGCTCTAAATTCCCGCCGGAGGATTTGTAGTGCGAAAACACCTGGCCGAAGCGCTGAACGACTGCATCGAGGAGATAGGCAAGGGACAAAGTCCTGAAGCCTGCCTGGAGAAATACCCGCATCTGAGAAAAGAGCTGGAGCCGCTGCTCTGCTCGGCACAATCAATCGCAGCCCTTCCAGAGGTAAAGCCTTCGGATGAGTTCATCGAGGCGTCCAAAGAGCGGCTTATGTCCCGCATCCGGCAGGAAACAGCTACGAATTACGTTGCAGAAGAGGCGCAGAAGCTCTCTTTTGGTCAGGCCCTGCTTCTGGCCTGGCAAAGGATAATTACCGCTCTGACCCGGACAAAACGCGTCGCTGTTCCCATCCCTATTGCGCTGGCTATTGTTCTTGTTGTCAGCCTCATCGGCGGGGTTGGCCTGCCTTCACAGCGCGAGGTATTAGCCTCCCAGGCTACAATGAGTATCCTCTCCGGTGAAGTTGAAGTCTTTGATTCAGGGTCAGTTACCAGCAAGCCAGGGCGAGACGGCATGGTAGTCGCGGCAGGCATGCGTATAAAAACGGGTCCGGCATCACATGCCGTATTGACGTTTTTTGAAGGCAGCACCATTACCCTGGAACCCGATACCGAGGTCGAAATCAAGCAAATCCAGAGTACTCAAGAGACCACTTCAATTTTGCTCGGACAATGGGCAGGCAGGACCTGGAGCCGCGTGGTTAAACTCGCTGACCCCGGTTCCCGCTATCAGATTGATACGCCTACCGCCACCGCTATTGTCAGAGGGACATTATTCGCAACGGAGGTGGAAAAAACCGGCAGGACGAATGTATCGACAACCGAGGGACTGGTGAGTGTTGTCGCTCAGGGCAAAGAAGTATTCGTACCGGCTGACCATGAAACACGGGTCGAGGCCAGGGCCGAACCAACTCCGCCTTCAAAAAGGGCAAACCCTGAGAATGCGATTGCGATTAAGGTCGAGGGACCCGTAGTTGCTTCGGTAAGAGACCCGAGCGGCGCCAGCACGGGCATTCTGTCAGATGGGTACTTCTTCAGTCAGATTATTAACTCACGGTTCGCATTATTTTCAAGTGGAACCCAGTCCTTGTTCCTGGACCGACCGGTAAGCGGTGAATACGTGATTGCGCTCCGGTACCTGTCCCATGGAGTCGCCAACATCGAAATCCAGAGTCAGAAAGAGGGAAATCCGAGTTTGACCCATATTGGCAACTGGGGGGCTTACAAAGATTATGGTTGGCTCATTCGCCTCAATCTGGTGGTAAAGGATGGCGAAATCCAGAGAATGGACATCAGCCAGTCGGAGCCATTGGAAGGCAAGGTTCCCGAAAAACTCGTAACCCCGGCATTAGAGGGCAAGAGGACTGCCGCACAAATGGCAGCCGTACCGGATGCCAAAACAGGCAGCGCTTCATTGACCGGTAAGGAAAGCGATGGCAAAGCCACGGGTGGTTCTAATGTAGCGGATGGAAACAAAGGCGCCGGACAGGGTTCTAACGCTAAAGACAGTGATAAGACTCAAGGCGGCGGCGCAGGCGTCAACCAAAGTCCCGGTAAAGAACCCGGCCCTGCTAAGGATGACAGCAAAGCTCCTGGTCCTCCGAGCGGGCCGCCAGCGGGAGGCACGGATAGCAAAGGGGGCGCGAGTAGCGGTAAGGGGGATGACAGCAAAGCTCCTGGTCCTCCGGGCGGGCCTCCCGCAGGTGGTGCGGACAGCAAAGGGGGTGGTAGTAGCGGTAAGGGGGATGACAGCAAAGCTCCTGGTCCTCCGGGCGGGCCTCCCGCAGGTGGTGCGGACAGCAAAGGGGGTGGTAGTAGCGGTAAGGGGGA
>JACPPQ010000076.1 GCA_016190925.1 Chloroflexota bacterium
CCTCCGCTCCCGTATCGGAGTACGGGTTCACCCCCGTATCAAGTACGGGGCAAGCTGTGAACGGGACAAGCTTCGCGGGGAATGACAATAATAGACATTGAAATTAAGCCATAAGCGCGTTTCGCGGGACGCTCTCACTCAGCCGCCCTTGAAGTCACGAGTGTCTCCCTTGGTCTGGGAGTGGTACCTGAAAGGACCGCAGCCCCGACCGCCAGCGCCGCAAATGAAAACCACACTATCTGGTAGTTCCCCCAGTTATCGAATACCCACCCGGCAAGAGGCGGGCCGGAGACGTTCCCGAACATCATTACGCCGACTACAAAACCAATGGCCGTGCCGAAAAGGCTACTATCGAAATGACCGCTCAGCAAAGTGGCCCGCATAACAACATTGCCACCCCACCCGATGCCGAAAAGCAGGGAAAAGGGGATAAGAACGCCCATTCCTCCCGCACTTGCGAAGCCAAAAAGTAACAGCCCTAACCCCATCAAGACATAGCTAACGGAAGTTAACATCCGTGCTTCAAATCTATCCCCGAGCCAGCCATATCCCAGACGTCCAACAGCGCTTGCCATCGGGACAGCACTTGCGATAAGCCCGGCGGTCGACCTGGGAACGCCAATACTGCTGAGATACGGCATTACGTGAGTTATCAGTGTATTTACCGCCATAGACTGGTACGCCATTGAAATGGCCACGTGCCAGAAGACCCTGCTGGTCAGAACGTACTTTGCCATACCACCCATGCCGGTCCTTTTCGCCAATTCCAGCTTCCGGTCAACAACACCGGCACTTGTTTCTTCTCCGTCCGGCAAATAGCCGTATTGCTCGGGCCTGTGCCGCACTACGAGCGACAGAGGCAAACCCACTACCCACATACCGATACCCAGGACAGTCATCGTGCCGCGCCAGCCCATCAAAACAATAAGCTGGTTTATCAGCGGGACCAGGAGGCCGCCGAGAGCGAAGCCGGCAGCCACAATGCCGGTTGCCAGAGAGAGCTTCTTTCGAAACCAGAATACCACCACCGTCATCAGCACCGTAGCGCTGCATGTGCTTGTGCCGATAGCCACCAGGACATAAGCGGCATAGAGCATGCCGAGAGAATTGACCTGGCTGGTGAGTACCAGGCCTATGCCCGTTAGAATAGCCCCCCCGAACATCAGCCGCCTGGGACCCCATCGGTCGATAAACAGTCCAACTACAGGCGAAAGAAGGCCTATCTCCAGCCCGCGCAGTGAAGCCACGAATGAGACCTGCGCATAGCTCCAGCCGAACTCATTTACGATAGGCTCAAAGATGGCGGTGAAGCCGAAGTAGACCACGCCACCGGTGTATAAGGACATGACCACGCATGCACCGACAACCCACCAGCCGTAGAATACCCTGTGACGCCTTGAGCCCACGTCAGCCGTAGGCGGTTTCTGCTCGAAACTATTGAGAGGCCGTCCTATGCGGAAGCTCTTGAATTGAATGCTACTCTCCTTTTTCAGGAAACAGGTATCAGCAAGTCGATTATCTGAGATACATCGGCAACGTCTTCCAGATTGCCGACCATATCGATTACCTTCTCCGTGTTTTCTTCTGGAGGGAGTTTTGCGGCATATCGGAAACAGTCCCGGAACTTATTGTGCAGGTCTTCCACGCTCAAAGGTTTGTCCGGATGGCCGTAGGGCACGTCCACTCTTACGCTGCGCCGCTTTCCGTCACGAGTCACTATCTCCACCGCGCCCGGAGGAGTTCCTGCCGGAGGATTGAAGTCTTTGTCAAACTGGAACTTCACTCTGTCAGCCATCTTGAGTGTGGCTGCGTCGTTTATCCCGTCAGGTGTAAAGTGTTCGATTACGGGGCTACCACGTACCAGCGAGCTGGACACTATATAAGGCAGGCTGAACTTCGATTCGGAGGCGCCCTGAGGCCTGCGGCGCCTGTCCATCGGCTCGCAGAGCCTTTGTGTCACATCGCCCACCAGCAACGTGACCGACTCGATGTCCTGCGGCCCGATGCCGGAGTTTTTCAGTTGCAGAGCTGCATCTACGTAGGGGTGGGAGAACCTGCAGCAGGGCCACGGCTTGAAGCTAAGGTTCACAGTCTCGAACCGCTTGCCCCAGTCATCCATCAGTGTGGCACGGTCATAGCGTCCGTTGAAATACGCATTGAACAGGCCGTTCTTGCCCTCGAACGTCTCAGAGCATCCGGTGATACCTTCTTTAGCCATCAGCGCAGAAAGCACGCCGGCCATGTTAGGGAAAGCGCCATGCACGCCGCGGATGGCCCCGGTGCTGGCGGCTATTTGAAATGTTCCGGCCGCCTGGGAGAATGCGATTCCGAAGGCATTCGCCATCTGGCTTTCGCTCAGTTCGAGCAGTTTGCCGGCGGCCGCAGTTGCGCTGAAGCGTCCAAAAACAGCCGTGGCGCTCCAATCGATGACCCAGCCGCCGGGGCGTCTGCTCAAACACAGGCCGAGTCTGCAAATCAGTTCGTTTGCCAGAGCTACCGCCGTCAAGAATTCTTTGCCGCTTACCTTGCTCACGGCTTCGGCGGCCGCCAGCGCGGCAGGGATGTCGGTCATGCTGGCGTGAAAGGGACCCTCGTGAAGCTGGTCATCATAGTCCAGGGCATGAGACATGGCACCGTTGGCAAAGGCCGCCATCCAGGATGGTACTTTTTCGCCGTATCCCAGAACGGTGCTTTCCGGCCTGCCGCCCGCTTTCAATACCAGTCCGGCTATTTCTTTGCATCCCTGCCCCATGCTGCTGGCCGCCAGCATCGCTCCCAATGTATCGAGGATGACACTTTTGGTAACATCGCGCACGTCACGCGGGAGGTCATCATAGCCCAATCGCACTATATTGCCCGCAAGGATTTCGGCTATTTCTTGAGGCATATACAGAGTCCTTTCGGGGTTGATACACACTTGTCATTAATCTACTTATGCTGTCCCAAATAATTGCGCATGATGCATAGAGTTAAATTCTAAATCCTAAGCACCAAATCCTAAACAATATCTAAATTCAAATCTCAAATTACCAAAACGTTTTGAATTTCAGTAATTTGAATTTGTTTAGGGTTGAGAAATTAGAAATTGGTATTTAGGATTTCGTCCGCCTTTAGACTCTCTGAGCCCTAACAAGAATGACATTTTCGCCCTGTCTGAAGGACATCATTTTCTCATCGTTCCGGGCAGCCACAGCGCCAGTTGGGGGAAGACCATAAGCAAGGCCATCAACCCCAGGAAAACGGGTATAAACGGCAACATGCCTCGTATAACGTCGTCCAAGGTCACGCCATAGGGAGCGGCAACATTCTTGACCACGAAGAGGTTGAATCCTACTGGAGGTGTAATATTGGCTACCTCCATATTGATGGTAGCCATAATGCCAAACCAGATTGGGTCGAATCCCAGCGCAAGCACGAAAGGGTAAATCACAGGCATGGTTATCAGGAGAATGGGACTCGGGTCGAGGAAGCAACCCAACAAGAACCAGAGGAGCATTACGCCAATCATTATTACATAGCGGTTTACCTGCAGGGAAATTATCAATCCCGAGACTTTCTGGGGGATTTCCAGGTAGCTCAACAGAAAACCGAAGGTCATAGCGCCAATAATAACAAACAAAAGAAAGGAAGTGGTGCGCACAGCTCCCAGGAGAGCGTTTTTCAGGTTGCCCCAGGTAAGCCTCCTGTAGGACAGGGCAATTATAAAAGCGCCTGCCGCGCCGACTCCTGCCGCCTCGGTGGGGGTGACTATACCCGCGTAAATAGGAATCAAAACGGCCAGCGCCAGCGCAAGCAGAGGCAATACCATCCACAGCGAACGAATTCTGTCTTTCCAGGGGACTCCGGTGAGTTGAGGAGCTAGAGAAGGATTCCGTCTGCAACGAAACATGATGAGCGCCATAATGAATACCACCTGTAAAATGCCTGGAATCACTCCAGCCATGAACAGATGTCCTACCGACTCCTCGGTAATCATAGCGTAGATAATCATTATAATGCTGGGCGGAATGAGCACGCCGACAGTACCCCCGGCACAAATAGCGCCTACGGCCAGCTTTTTGTCATAGCCATGCCTCAGCATCTCCGGAATAGCCACCGTGCCTATAGTGGCTGCGTTAGCCACACTAGAACCGGTGACCGCCGCAAAAGCGCCGCAGGCTACCTGGCTGCTCACGGCCAGCCCGCCCGGCATGCGTCCGAACCATTTGTTGATGGCATCGAAGGCATCTTTGCTCAGCCCGCTGAACATAATAACCTCGGCCATCAGGATAAACAAAGGCACGGGACTCAGGACATAGTTCGTACCAAAATGCACGGCCTGGTTTCCCAGTATCTTCATTTTGTCCGGCCCCGCAAGGAAATACAGTCCGACCAATCCTACCAGGCCAAGACTGAAGGCCAGCGGCATTCCCAACACCATCAGAAAAATAAGGGCTGCAAAAAGCACAATTGCAGCTGTCTGCCATTCCATGTTGAATACCTCAGTTCAGAAAGTATATGCTCGTAGTTTGGGTTAGTGACTTTCTCGCTGGGTGTCCTCAGCAGCTTGCCCCAGGAGAAGGACAATGGCACGGTAGATTTTGGGTATGAACTGGATGGTCAACAGCAAGCTTCCCACGGGGATGATGAGCAATATGGGATAGAGAAGGGTGCCCAGGGCAGTATCAGCCTGTTCCTTCAACCTGTAGGCTTGAAACACAAGTTCAGAAGTTATCTTGGTCAAAAATACGCAGTAAATGAGGCCGAGGATGTTGGTGAAGACGCCAATCTTGGTCTGGGTTCTTTGTGAGAGGCGGCTGATGAAAAGGTCAACCCTGACATGATGGTCGGTGCGCAGGGTATAGGCAGTGGTCAGAAAGACAGCGAATAAAAGTAAATAACTGACAATCTCCACTTCTATTCCGGAGGGGGCATTGAAAATGTAGCGCATGACGACTTCAAAGCAGATTACGAGTACCATGATGATGCAGGCAATTCCGCCAACCACGGCCGGCGGCTCGGCGAGCCGCTCAATAAAAACTACTGTTTGCAACAAAAGTCGTTTCACTTTGTCCATTTCGTTACCGTTCTTCAAAACGTACCGTGTAACGAGGAGGGGGTTCGAGCCCCCCTCCTCAATTCCGTTTATTTGTTTTTGCCGCTTCTTACTTGATAGTCATGGCCTTCTTGAACAGGTCAATCCAGGGTTTCCCTTCGGGCACTTCTTTGACATACTCGTCCCACAGGGGTTGCACCGAAGCTATCCACTTCGCTTTTTCGTCCTCCGGCAGCACGTATGACTTGGCACCCAAACCTTCGGCTTTCTTCTTGTTTTCATCTGTCGCGGTCAGCAAATTTTCATATGTCCATTGCACGGATTCCTTGCCGACGTCCACCATTATTTTCTGAAGGTCGGGGGGAATCTTCTTCCATGCGTCCAGGTTAATGGCTATGCGCTGGGCTCCGAAAACCTGGTTCATATATGTGGCATAGCTTGCAACCTCATACAGCTTAGCAACGATGTAGGCTTCGGCGGTGGTAATCATCCCGTCCACCGTGCCCCTCTGGAGAGCCATGTACTGTTCGGCAGAAGGCAGGGAGACAGCGCCGAAATCCCAGTATTTGGCCTCGCCCAGCTTCTCCTGCCACCTGCCGGATACCCTGAGCTTCATGCCCTTGAAATCGGCAAGGGTCTTGACCTGTTTTTTGCTGGTAAATACCTGCCGGTAGTCTGTGTACCCGACCATCAATCTCTTAACGTTGAATTTGGCGAAAGCTTTTTCTTCGAGAGGCAAAGCATCCTCAAAATACTGCATAAAGGCATTTCGAGAGTTATCGATGCCGATGAAGGGCAGGCTTTCAGCGCCAAGGTCCTTTACCTGGCCGGCTATGGTAGAGGGGACCAGCGCGGCCATATCCGATGTCCCCTGAGACAACGCGCGCAACTCTTCGGCAGCGGCTACAAGAGACTGACCGGGGAACATCTTAATCTCTATGGCTCCCTTTGTGCGCTCCTTAACGGTATCGGCATAACGCTGGTCAAGTTTAGTTCCAATATGCGTCGGAGAAGTGTACGTGCTGAACCGCAGCACAATCGGGGCTGCTGCCGGTGTGGGTTTGGGTGTCGCGGTAGGAGATGGGGATGGCGCTGGTGAGGGTTTGGGTGTCGCAGCAGGAGACGGAGACGGCGTTGCGGTTGGCTTGGGGGCTGGTGGCGCAGGGGTTGACGCCGGCTGTGCACACGCTGCCGGAAGCAGCAGTGAGACTGCCAGCAACAGCAGCAGAACCACGCCAAAAGTTAATTTTCTTTCCCTTTGCATTTTCTTTCTCCTTTGCCAAAATTTCGAATCGCCTTCGGATACGATAAGTCTGGGTATTATAGCATACCTGTCAATAGCTTGCATATAAGTAGTTGCCAGTATTATACTGTGAAAAATCGTACTGATTTTCTGAAGGAGGCACGGTGAGATTAGACGGAAAGGTTGCCATTGTTACAGGAGCCGGGACAGGGATTGGGCGGGCAATCGCCATTGCCCTGGCTAAAGAAAACACGGACGTGGTGATTAATGATATAGACCTTCCCCTGGCAGAAAGCGTGGCTCAAGAGATTAAGGCCATGGGTCACAAAGCACTGGCCGTCAAAGCCGACGTATCGGTTAGCAAAGAGGTCAACCAGATGGTTGAAAAGACGCTTGAAGCATTCAAACGCATAGATATACTGGTTAATAACGCGGGAATCACCAAACAGATGGCCATTGAAAACGAGACCGAGGATGGCTGGGACAAAACGATGGACGTTAATCTTAAGAGTGTCTTCCTGTGCAGCCAGGCGGCTGGAAAATACATGATTAAACAGAGGTCCGGGAAAATTGTCAACATAGCTTCCATCACCGGGCAAAGGGGCGTGCCCGGCCTGGTTGCGTATGCTGCCAGCAAAGGAGGGCTTCTCCAGCTAACAAGGGCGTGGGCCACAGAATGGGCAAGGTATAACATCAATGTCAATTCGGTCAGCCCTAGCCTGACATTCACGCCAAATCAGCAGAAGAGGGCAGAAGCGCACCCCGATTTCTACAAGGACCGTGTCAAAGCCATACCCCTGAGACGACCTCTCAGGCCGGAGGACTCAGCCGCCGCCGTCGTATTTCTTGCTTCTCCGGAGGCGGATAATATCACCGGACAGGACATCGTTGTTGACGGAGGTATCGGCGCGATACATCCCGGTGCAGCGTTAACGCTATCGACCGTGTATTAATGGAATGGCCTATCCAAGCCATGTAAAGCATCGCACAATCTCCATGGTTTCCGCTGAGAAAGCAAAAACGACTGACACCTAATGAAGGAGGATTCCGCATGTCTCAACAGTTCAAATACCTGTTCACGCCCCTGAAAATCGGCTCTATCACGGTCAGAAACCGCATCTTCCAGGCCTCACACAACAAGGTCTACGGCGACTACGGGGACAACATCTGCCTTGCCAGTGAGAAGGATGCCTATTACCAGGCGGAACGGGCCAAAGGCGGAGCCGGGCTTCTGGTCCTCGATGACCAGATGGTACACCCAACCTCTACCGGCGGTCGTTTCCGCCACCAGGCCGGCTTTGAAAAGGCTCAGGTCCCGCGTTACCGGAGAATAGCTGACATGGTGCACCAGAACGGCGGAGCCATCTTTGCACAGGTTGGGCATCACGGGATAGTGAGCAACGGCGAACAGATAGACGACTATCACGAAGTCTGGGCCCCTTCAGCGGTTCCGAATCTGGCGGGAATAACTTATGGCAAAGTGCCCAAGGCGATGGAAGTAAGCGAAATCCAGGAGGTGCTCAAAGGGTTCGCATTGACAGCCAGCCACGTCAAGGAGGGCGGGATGGACGGGGTAGAAATCCATGCCGGCCACGGCTACCTGTTGAACCAGTTCATGTCTCCCCTGACCAACAAGCGCAACGATGGCTACGGCGGCAGCCCGGAGAAGCGGATGAGATTTGTCCTGGAGGTCATCGAGGCGGTGCGGGGAGCGGTGGGCAAGGACTACACTGTGGGAATCAGAATCAGCGCCGATGAGTTCTGTCCCGGCGGCCTGGTCCTTGAGGAAACGAAGAAAATCGCAAAGATACTGGAGGAAACCAACAAGCTCGATTTCATCGATGTAAGCGGTGGGACTCCCTGGTGCGTTACCGGCATCGTCACCATATTCCCCATGTCTATTCCGCCGGGCCTTTACCTGCACCTGGCGGCCGGAATCAAGGAAGTGGTGCAGTCAATTCCCGTCTTTTGCATCGGCCCCAGAATCACCGACCCGGTCATGGCGGAGCAAATCCTGGCTAACGGACAGGCAGACATGGTGGGGATGGTCAGGGCGCTCATCTGCGACCCGGAGCTACCCAACAAGGCACGGGAAGGCCGTCTGGATGACATCCGCCGCTGCATGGGATGCTGCCAGGGCTGTTCCCAGAAGCAGCATAGCAACCTGCCTGTGGGGTGCGTACAGACCCCGGCTACCGGCAGGGAGAAGCGACTGGGAATCGGCACGCTCAAACCGGCAGAGAAGTCAAAGAAAGTGGTGATAATCGGGGGAGGGCCGGCGGGACTGAAGGCCGCAGAAATCTCCGCCAGACAAGGCCACAAAGTTGTCCTTTTCGAGAGGGAGCCGGAGCTTGGGGGGCAGGTCAGGCTGGCAGCTAAGACACCCACCCGTGAGGAGTTCGGCGAGGTGATACGTTACCTCTCTTACCAGGTGAAGAGGCTCGGCGTGGACATAAAGCCGGGCGTCGAAGCCAACCTCGATACCGTGCGCGCCGAGAAACCGGACGCGGTAATCGTGGCTACCGGCATTAAGGCTGCTCCATACACTGCCTGGTCTCACACACAACGACTCGAACAATCAATCCCGGGAGCGGATGGGAAAAACGTGGTCTCGGGATGGGACGTCCTGAACGAGAAGGCACAGGCAGGACAGAAAGTGGTCGTCCTCGATGACGAAGGACACCAGCGCGGCATCAGCGTGGCCCAGTGGCTGGCGGACAAGGGCAAAGAGGTCCACCTGGTCACTCACCACCCGACCATCGGGATGAGAATATACCACGGCTCCGACCCCTACTTCCGCAAGAGGCTGGCGGAAAAGGGCATCAAAGTTACTGTGAATGCGGAGATAAAGGAAATAGCCGGCAACGCAGCCATTTTCAAGGATACGGCAACAGGCGCGGAGAAGCGCATTGAGGGCGTGGATACCGTGGTCTGGATGCTGTGTGAAAAGCCGGATGACGACCTCTACTTCAAACTCAAGGGGCAGTTCCCCGATGTGCGCCGCATAGGCGACTGTGTTGCGCCGCGCTTTGTGGAATATGCTATCTGGGAAGGCGAGGATGTCGGGCGAGCGTTATAGAATAGCATGCTCCAACACGCTATTTTTTCAATGATATGCCGTCGAGTTTACCTGCATCGAGTGATGAGCCATTGGATAGAAAGTTGTTACGGACCAGGAGAAAGCTCACCACCTGCAAATACTCCTGCTGAGAAAGGCTACCAGGCGCATCGAACGGCATCTGCTGGCTGACGAAGTCCAGCAACCCCTGGCCGGTGACATGCGCGCTCAGAAAGGCGTTCGCGCCGATAATTGCCGGGCCGGTCCCTCCCTGGCCGGAATCTCCGTGGCATCTGGCGCACTGGTTGGCAAAAACGGTGCTGCCCGCCTCTGCTAGTTGCCCCACTGTTGGAGTCGCAGGAGGTTGCGGGACTGCGGTACACGCAGAGAGGACTGCTATCAGAACCACCAGAGCCACGGTGAAACGAGTCATGCTGTCACCTTTACCGGGTGCGGCGCCATCGCGCCGAACAGATAGCCGAGCTGGTTCCATTTCTGCTCCGAAACCGGATACTGGATGTTATCCTTCTCATCGGTGGCGCGCGGCGTAATAGTAATATCTCCCGGCTTCGCATCGAAGGAGAACTCCCACCGGGTGCCTGCCTTTTCGATGTTCGGCCCGGTAAGCGTGGCGCCCTGAAAAGTGTTTCCCCCGTCCAGGCTCACATCGACCTTCTTGATTTTGCCAAAGGGAGACCAGGCATAACCCACGACCTTCTGGGTGCCTGCTTTCAATGCCGCCGGCCAGGGGAGACACAAGGCGCTCTTCATTATTTGATTGGTGAGGATTGGCCCCTGGGCGGGCGGCTGCGGGCTATAATCCGGCCCGATAAATACGTAGTTCGTGGTATTTTTTTCGACAAAAATAGGCTGCTCGGAGACCCGGATGTTGCCTACCCATTTGATGTTGGCAATGCCAACCCAGCCGGGTGTGACGACCCGCGCCGGAAAACCGTGGTCGCCGGGGAGGATTTCCCCGTTCATCATATAGGCCACAATGGTGTCTTCCAACATAGCCTTTGAGACGGACATAGGCCGTTCCACTTTAGTGCTGTCAAGGCCGGTGGGCATGACATCCACCGCCGTTGGCTTGATTCCCGCACGAGTGAGCAGCTCCCCGAGCTGCACGCCGGTCCATTCCGCGATGCCATAAGCGCCCAGGCGCCATTGGCCGCCCTGCGCCGGTTTGTTCATCAAGCTCCCAAAGAACCCGCGGCCGTTGCCCGCGCATTCGACATAGCGGGTGATAGTCTTCGCCGGCATTTTCAACAGGTCATCGTACGTCAGGTCGAACGGCTTCGAGACGCCATCGCCGCCGATGCTCAGCTTCCAAGTCTTGACATCGATGACCGGGCTCGATGTATGGGAACGGACGAAGAAAAAGGAGTTCGGCGTGGCATAGGTGCGGTTGGCCATTACCTCAAAGCGCATTTCGACATTACCGCCGCCGATGGGATTGAAAAACTGTTCGGGAGTTGGCTTGTCAATCAGGCGCACCGGCGGGAGAGTCGTTGCAGGGGTTGCTGCCGGTGTCGGCGAAGGCGCAGGTGTGACTCTGGGCGCGCAGGCGGCGAGCGCCGCCATAGCCCCACCCCCGGCGAGAAGAGCCAGGAATTTGCGACGCTCCATTCCCGCCTGCTGGGCCTTTTTCCACAGGGCTTCGGTCTGCTCCTCATTAAACCCGGCGCTCATGACCTGCTCCTTTTCGCCTTTTCAGGACTGGCTGGCAGTGGAATAACCGCTAGTACAGAAAGTAGCATTTTTGAGACAGGAGTAATATACGTAAATCTACTTAGTTATGAGGTGGAATGCCCTTAATTCTAGTGTGGTGTATCTAACACTTCGTTAGATTGTTTGGTAAACCCATACCGACGAAAGTCGGTATCCAGAGGAATCCATATATGCTCTGGATTCCGGCTTCCGCCGGAATGGGAGAGCGCGGAGCTAAAGTTATTTGCGATTCACTACACTAGCTGGATGGCTATTCCAGAGGGATGGTTGCAACAGTGGACAGAAGCGGAGACTGATTTTGCTGATTTGTTGCAGAGAAACGAATAATTTTCGAGCCTGAGTTTTTTGTTATGCCGTAAAAACGAATGGTTTTTTGAAGCTAAATTTTTCGTTTTGTGCGTAAATATTAAAAAATGGGAAACGAATCCGGTTTACAGACGCCAAGAAGCAGCCAGGGGCAGAAGCCAGTAGCCAGTAGCCAGTAGCTACTTGGGAAAATCCAAATTGGTAAGGTTCAAAAACCCATGATAGAAGTCTTATATATAATAGAACATTTGTACTGCTTATGTCAACAGAGTTTTGTCGCGTTTATTACGTGCGAACGAAAGTGTACTTTAATATACTAAGAGTCTTAAATCTGGACACAGGTCTCCCCCTTTGAAAAAGGGGGGGCTGAAGGGGGATTTGAAAATCCCTCTCATTCTCCCCCGTATCAAGTACCCTTCGGCTTCGCTCAGGGCAGGCTCGGGCAAGCTCCTTGCGAAAGGGAGACGATTACTTCTCACATGGCATGAATAGCAAGACCATTCTATTTTAAAACTATTAGTAAGTCAGAGATGCCGGATTTCCCCTGAAACTACCCCTTCGTCTTCACCTTCTACTTTTTGGTGCTGTCAAAGAGG